>QGUU01000004.1 GCA_003242525.1 Pseudomonadota bacterium
TTCAAACAGAAACAGGTCTCAGTATTCTGGTTCGGGTTTGTGGGCACGGGAAATGTTTATAAGAGCCGAGATTGAGCGAGTGCGGCTCGGCCTGCGCCCCCGTGAATATGCGTGGATGGACGATCGCCGCGCCGGCATAGATCATCCCCCGCGCATCGCCGCCGGCGCGCGACAGGCGCCCGTCGGCAACAATGAGGAAATCGGTGCCGCCGCTATGACCTGTCGCTGATTCGACTGGCGCAAGCATGAGGAGAATATCCATGGCCGCCGGCTCCCATGCAAGGGCGAGCCGCGCCAGGTTCGGTATTCCGTCGTCAATCCAGAATGTGTCGGCATTCAGCACATAGAACGGTTCCGGGCCGAGTTCCGGCAAGGCCTTCACGATGCCCCCCGCGGAGTCGAGCAGGCCGTCGCTTTCATCCGAAATTATGGTGCGTGGAGCCTTGCGGCCGGCAAGGTGGGTGACGATCTGCCCGCCAAGGTGGTGAATGTTGACGACGGCTTTCCGGACGCCGACTTCGGCCAACGCGTCCAACCCCCAGTCGAGAAGCGCCTTGCCGGCAACGCGTATCAACGGCTTCGGCGTCGTGTCGGTCAGCGGGCGCATGCGCTTGCCAAGCCCGGCCGCGAGCACCATCGCAGTCCTTGGAACCTGGTGACCGGAACTCACGGCATCCGCTCCTGCAATATGCCGTGCTCCTCGTAGAAGGCGCGCAGGCCCGCAAGAGCAGGATGAGCCAGCGCCCGGCGGAGATAGGCGCGGATACGCGGCAGATGGCGAAGATAGGCCGGTTTGCCGTCACGCCGGTCAAGCCGCACGAATATTCCAAGGATCTTGGAGTTTCGCTGTGCGGCCATGATGGCGTAGGCTTCGCGAAACTCGCTTTCCCCAAAGGGTCCCCTGGCGCGCCGGGCAGCGACATAGGCATCCAGCGTGTCCTGCTCTATCGCCTCGGGAACGGTGACGCGCGCATCCATCGCCAGGGAGGCAACATCGTAGGCACTGGGGCCGATGAGCGCGTCCTGGTAGTCGAGTATGCCCAGCCGGTCATGCCCGGCGCGATCGCCACGCCAGAGGATGTTGGGCGAGTGGAAATCGCGCAGGACGAGCGTCTTTTCGCTGCCCTCCAGGCGGTCGATCAAGGCTCCCCAGGCCCGCCGGAAACCGTCACGCAAGCGCTCGCTCGCGGGTGCGCCGGACATGGCGGGCACGTACCAGTCCACCAGCAGTTCCGCCTCGGTCATCATGGCGTCGCGGTCGAAGGGTGGCACGACGTGGCGCACGCCGGGCCGAACCTCGATTTCCTGCGGCCAGCGCCGCCTGTGCATGAAGGCGAGCAGTTCGGCAGCCGCGACATAGCGGTCCGCGACCGGGCGGCCTCCATCGTCCAGGAAGCGGCCGGAGCCGAGATGTTCGAGCAAAGCGAAACCTTGTTCCAGGTCGTCTGCGTAGATTTCCGGCACGGAGACGCCAGCTTCGGCGAGCGCTTTGCCGATCGCAATGAAGGCCGTGAGATTGCGTGCCGTGTGCACGATCTCGGCGTAGGACCTGCCTCCGCGCAGCGGCGGGCCGAGAACGAGCGGTGGCGAATCCATCAGCACGCGCGGGGCATGGCCCTGCTTCCTGACAATCTCATAGGCACGGGCAGAAGCATCGGTGAGGAAACGACGGCGGCTTGCCTCGCCCCATCCGGCACCGGCAAGAAACTCCCGAAGGGCCAGCGAGCGGGAAAACCTTCGCATTACGGCTTCGTCTCCGGTCAGCCGGGCCAGCCTGCCGTCTGCCTCCGGCAGCAGTTCGACCGTCACCGTCCCATGCGGAAGGCGATCCTCGGCGCGCTCTGCCCATTCCACCAGCGCAGCGCCGCCGGCCAGCATTTCCTCAAAGCCGAGTTCGTCCAGTTCGGAAGCATCCGCGAGCCGGTAAAGGTCGAAATGATGGACGGGAACAGGGCCGGCATAGCTCTGCACCAGGGTAAAGGTCGGGCTGGGCACTTCAAGCGTCCCGTCATCTGCCAGCGCCCTGATCAGGGCACGCGCCAGGGTAGACTTGCCGGCTCCGACATCGCCCCTGAGCGCCAGCACGTCCCCTGCCTTCAGCGCCATGGCAAGGTCCTCGCCCAGCCGCGCGGTCGCCGCCTCGTCGGGAAGAAAGCGCTGCAGGACGCGCGAGACCATACGCAGCGCTACTCGGCGGCTTCGCGCAGACCCGAGGGCGCGTCCGGGAAAGTGCAGATCACCGTGGTGCCGCGATTCTCGCCCGTCTCGACACGCACCGTGCCGCCATGCAGCTCGACGAAGCTCTTGACGATGGAAAGGCCGAGGCCGGCACCGCGCCTGCGCCCGCCATTGACGCGCGATTCGAAGCGCCTGAACACCGTTTCCAGAACGTTCGGCGGCATGCCCGGGCCGTCGTCATGCACGGAAAACTCCACGCCCCCCGCCACGCGGCGGCAAGTCAGCTTCACGGTACTGTTCTCCGGCGCGTAGTTGGCGGCATTGGAGAGGAGATTGTAGAGGATCTGGCGGATTCGCGTCTCGTCGCCAAAGAAACTCTGCGGCGCCGCCGTCATGTCAATCTCCAGTCGGATCGCGTGCTCCTGCAGCCGCTCGGAGACAAGCTCAGCCGCCGCCGCAATGGTGCGCTCCACCGAAACTTCGGAAATCTCGAGCTGCATGATGCCGGCATCCACCGTCGCCAGATCGAGAATGTCGTTGACGATGGTCAGCAGCACCGAGGACGACGAGCCGATATGCTCGACATATTCGCGCTGCTTGGGCGCAAGCGGGCCGGTGGCCGGGAGCGAAAGCAGTTCGGTGAAGCCGATAATGTTGGTGAGGGGCGAGCGCAGCTCATAGGAAACGTGCTGTACGAACTCGTTCTTGAGCTGGTCCGCCTTGAGCAGGGCCTCGTTCTTTTCCTTCAGCGCCCGCTCGACGTTCACGCTGTCGGTCACGTCCACGAAAGTGAGCATGACCTGACCGTTGGGCAGATGGACAACCGCATATCGCAAGACGGTGCCGTCGACGATTTCGGCCTGGCCCTGGCGGTCATGACGTTCCTCATCGAAGCCGGTGATGGCAGCCACGAAGCCCGGCCAGGGACTGTTTCTTGCGTTCGCTTCGCAAAGGTCGCGAATGGCCGAAACATGCATGTTCTGCTTGATGCTGCCGGGGTCGAGACGCCAGAGCGCGGCGAAGGCCGGATTGAAGAGGCGCAACCGACCGTCCGGGCCGAACACGGCGACGCCCTCGGCCAGATTGTCGAGCGTCTCGCCCTGCACCCGCACGGCCGTCTGGTAGCGGCTTTCCAGATCGATCTTTTCGGTCAGGTTCTCGAATACCCAGGTCACGCCACCCTTGAGCTGGGGATTGGCGACAACACGCAGCGTCCTGCCGTCCGGCAGGTGCCACCAGTGTTCCTGCGGTTCCACTGCGCGGTAGGCCGACAGAAGATTTTCCTTCCAGCGTCGCCATTCAGGCTGCTCGGCAACCTTGCCTTCGGCCCGCAGCCTGTCGAGCAGCAGGGCGTTATCGGGCGCGCTGTTGAGAAAGGCGGCGTCGAGCTCCCAAAGCTTCTGGAAGGCCTGGTTGAAGAAGCGCAGCTTTGCGTCCGCATCGAAGGTGGCCACTGCGGTGTTCAACTGGTCCAGCGTGTCCGCATGACTGCGCAAGGTGCGATCATAATCCTCGCGCATGGCCTCGATCACGCTGACATCGCAAGCCAATCCCGCGGAGCCGTCCTGGGCGGCGAAGTCGGTGACGGAGAACATATGGCGGTCGCCGCCGATAACCGTGGAAAGGGTCTGTTCGAACACGGGTTTCGACCTGTGCTGGACAGCTATCGCTTCCCGAGCCTGGCTACCGAGGAATTCCTTGCCTTCACGAACTGCAGCTTCGCCATTGGGGGCCTCGACCGCCTCGGCATAGGCCCGGTTGACCCATCTGAGCCGGCCATCCGCGGCGCGGAGCCAGAAGGGCATCTTCAGGGCGTCGATCAGGCCAAGCAGGATTTCGTGATCGGCCGAAAGGCGCTGGTTCTCGATCTTCAGCCGCGCGTTGCTACGCTCAACCTCCGAAAGGGACACAAAGCGGACAATGGCATGGGAGGCGCTCTTGCGCCCGTGGATCTCCAGTGGCGCGCCCATTTGGGATTCAACAATGAGATCGAACGCGATGCCTTTCTCGCGCAATGCAGCTATGGCGTGTTCCAGCGCCGCAGCCGAGCGCGGCATCAGCCAGCGGCCGAAAGCGAGGAAGCCGGCCCGGTCTTCCGGCGCGCCGCTTTCGACCGGAAGCACGCCGACGAGTTCGGGCTTCTTGTTCTCGGCGGACCAAACGATGACACGCTGGTCGCGCAGATTGAGGAGCGCCTCGGAGCGTTGGAGGGCGGCATTCAGGTCGGCCACTCGGCCGCGGAGCTCGACATTCTCGGCGGCTATCCGCGCCCGCTCGCGAATCAGCACCACGGCCGACAGAAGCGCCGCACCCATGACGCCGACCACCAGAGAGAGCTGGATCACGTCCGTCGTGGAGAGCGCTATCGCTTCCTCGGCCGCCCTGGCGGCTCCGGGCAGCAGCGTCGGCACGATGGCCGCGCAGCCGCCAAGAATCGCCAGTCGGCGACGCAACGGCACGCCGCCCGGCATCCTGGCCGTCTTGAACATATGGCCGCCGGAAACGGCCCTTCCCGCCTTTCGCGGGCTATCCCCCGGCATGTCTCGTTCCTCTCCGCCGCCTGATCCAAGACCGCCCGATCGCGACAGCGCCTTACCCGAATCCTGAACGCCGCGCCCATCGGACACGCACCAAACGCCTGGATACTCGGAAAGCCGCGGCTGGCTCGGAGACCCGCAACCAACCCGCGTGCTGAAACTTCGCGAATCACGTCACAATAACCCCTTGGCGAATCGGCGGGAAGCTTTGACGCGCGCAAAAATTGGGGCGGGTGAAATGTCAATCACCCGGCCCCAATATGTTGTGACTATGCGTAGTTTAATTAATATCGGTAGTGTTCAGGCTTGAACGGCCCCTGCGGCGAGACGCCGATATAGGCTGCCTGCTCATCCGACAGTTGGGTGAGCTTCGCGCCCAGCTTGTCGAGATGGAGCTTCGCCACCTTCTCGTCGAGATGCTTGGGAAGCACGTACACCTTGTTCTCGTACTGGTCGCGCCGGGTGTAGAGCTCGATCTGCGCCAGCACCTGGTTGGTGAAGGACGCCGACATGACAAAGCTCGGATGGCCGGTGGCGTTGCCGAGATTCAGCAGCCGGCCTTCCGAAAGCAGGATCATGCGCTTGCCGTCCGGAAAGGTGATCATGTCTACCTGCGGCTTGATGTTGGTCCATTTGAGGTTGCGCAGCGCTGCGACCTGAATCTCGTTGTCGAAATGACCGATATTGCCGACGATCGCCATGTCCTTCAGCTTGCGCATGTGATCCAGCGTCAGCACGTCCTTGTTTCCGGTGGCGGTGATGACGATGTCGGCGGTGGAGATGGCCTCATCCATGGTCACGACCTCGAAACCGTCCATCGCTGCCTGCAGGGCGCAGATCGGATCGGCCTCGGTGACCTTCACGCGCGCGCCAGCCCCCTTGAGCGAGGCGGCCGAGCCCTTGCCGACATCGCCATAGCCGGCGACGATCGCCACCTTGCCGGCCATCATGACGTCGGTTCCGCGACGGATGCCGTCGACCAGCGATTCCTTGCAGCCATACTTGTTGTCGAATTTCGATTTGGTGACGGAGTCGTTGACGTTGATCGCCGGGAAGGGCAGCAGGCCCTTTTTCTGGAGCTGATAGAGCCGGTTCACGCCGGTTGTGGTCTCTTCCGTCACGCCACGGATGGCGTCGCGCTGCTTGGTGAACCAGCCGGGGCTGGCCGCCATGCGCTTCCTGATCTGTGCGAACAGGATCTGCTCTTCCTCGCTGCCGGGATTGGAAAGCACATCCTCGCCCGCCTCGGCGCGGGCGCCGGTGAGGATGTACATGGTGGCGTCCCCGCCATCATCGAGGATCATGTTGGCGAAACCGCCGTCCGGCCACTGGAAGATCTGATCGGTATAGGTCCAGTAGTCTTCGAGGCTTTCGCCCTTAACCGCAAAGACAGGCACGCCAGCGGCAGCGATGGCGGCCGCCGCGTGGTCCTGCGTGGAGAAGATGTTGCAGGATGCCCAACGCAGCTCGGCGCCGAGCGCCCGCAGCGTCTCGATCAGCACCGCGGTCTGGATGGTCATGTGCAGGGAGCCGGCGATACGCGCACCCTTCAGGGGCTTGGCCTCGCCGAACTCCTCCCGTGCGGCCATGAGGCCCGGCATTTCGGTTTCGGCAATCTCGATTTCCTTGCGGCCCCACTCGGCAAGCGAGATGTCGGCGACCACATAGTCCTTCCGTTCCGTCATTACGGTGCTCCAGTGCGTATTTGTGAACGCGCCGGCGCCGAAGGCGCTGAAAGGCGCGAGGTCGCCGCCTGCCTAGCAGATCAGGCCCATCACGACAATGGACATAAAGAAATCTTTATTCGTTAATGTCGGCTATTGTCAGCGCCGGACCCAGTCGGGGAGTCATGCGCCGGCGTCGTCCGCCATCCTTGCCGGCACCTGAAGGAAGGGATCAGATTTCCTCGCCGAAACGCGCTGCGACGAGTTCCTCCAGCGCTGTCACCGCTTGCTCGGCCTGGGGACCACTGGCCATGATACGGATCGAACAGCCGGGACTGGCGGCCAGCATCATCAGGCCCATGATCGACGTCCCACCGACACGGACCCCGTCGCGCTCGACCTGCACGGTCGCATCGAATTCACTTGCCACCTGCACGAACTTGGCCGAGGCGCGGGCATGAAGGCCACGCTGATTGACGATGGGGACTTCGCGAATAACGGTGTCGGTGGGGTCCGCGCTCATTTTCCCGTCAAAAGCTGGCTTGCAACATTGATGTATTTGCGCCCCGCCACCTGGGCTTCCTCGAGCGCAGTGGCCATGTCGCCAGTCTTGCGCACGCTGGAAAGCTTGATGAGCATCGGCAGGTTCATGCCAGCAATGACCTCCACACGCCCCGCCTCCATCACCGAAATGGCCAGGTTCGACGGCGTACCGCCAAACATGTCCGTCAGGACTATGACGCCAGCGCCGAGGTCTGCGCGCGCAACCGCCTCCACAATGTCGCGGCGGCGCTGCTCCATATCATCATCAGCGCCGATGGCGACCGTCTCGAAACTCTCCTGCGGGCCGACGACATGCTCAAGCGCATTGCGGAACTCGTCGGCAAGCCGACCGTGCGTGACGAGCACGAGTCCGATCATTATTCGATGGCTCCCGTCTTCACTGGCAGGTGCTGCCATGGCCCTTCACAGGCTCGATTCGCGCTTACCGGCCCCACTGAGGGGGCATGGGTGCGCTATCTTGTCGAGGCGGAAGCCGTTGACAAGTCCAAAATTGCGCGTGTGGGAGCCATTTTGACGCATTGCAGCAAGATTCAATCATATACCGGAAAAGGCGCAAGTCCGAGCCGGGAGGCAACGATCGGAAGCGCGGCCGCCACATTGCGTTCGGCAAGGTCGATCCGGGGCAAGGTGCAGCCGGCGACCAGCTCCACCATGTCTGCCTGAAAGCGCTCCATCTGTGCCGCCGGAACCAGGCGCAGCACCAGGTCCGCGACCATGGCAGGCTCGAACGAAACGGCGCGGGGACCGATCCCGTGGACTTCCGCAAGTCCGGCGATGGGCGCCGGCGCACGACAGACTACCCGCCCGTGATGAGGCGAGACCAGGAGCTGGTCGTCAGCCACGATCCGGCACAACCGGCCCTGTTCGGCGAACCGGGCAACAATCGCCAGCGCCAGCGTCGTCTTGCCCGAACCGGATGCGCCGGTGACGAGAATGCCACGGTCGCCGACCAGCACGGCGGTGCCATGGAGGTTCATGGAGCCTGCCCCGTCCCGGCCCGGGCGGCGTCGGAAACCTCACTCATCGGCTGGCAGGGTGACGACGAAGCGGGCGCCGCGAATCTCGCCGGGCTTGCCGCCTGGAATGTTCTCGGCCGTCAGCGTGCCTCCATGGCCTTCCACGATCTGCCGGCTGATCGACAAGCCAAGCCCCGAATTCTGGCCGAACGCCTCGCTTGCAGGGCGGTCGGTGTAGAAGCGCTCGAAAATGCGTTCGATATTGTCGGCACGGATGCCCGGTCCATTGTCCTCGACCGTGAGGATGTTGAACCTGCCCGAGCGCGACAGGGAAACGGTGATCTTGCCGCCATCCTCCGGCACGAAGGAACGCGCATTGTCGATGAGGTTGGTGATGACCTGGCCAAGCCTCAGATCGTGCCCTTGCACGAAATAGCCTTTAGCGCCCGGCGGCAGCTTGGCGACCTTGAACTCCAGCTCGAGCGACTTCTTGTGGTGCGAGACTTCGCGCGAAATCGAAATCAGGTCTCCAACGAACTTCTCGAGGTTCACCTTTTCGGCATCCTCGCGGGCAAGCTCGGCGTCAAGCCGCGACGCATCCGAAATATCGGTGATGAGGCGGTCCAGCCGGCGCACATCGTGCTGGATGACCTCCAGAAGCCGCGCGCGCGAGGCATCGGACCTGGCGAGCGGGAGCGTTTCCACTGCGCTGCGCAGCGAAGTGAGCGGGTTCTTCAACTCATGGCTGACATCCGCGGCAAAGCTCTCGATCGCATCTATGCGGGCGTAAAGCGCATTGGTCATCTCACGCACGGCTACGGAAAGGTTGCCGATCTCGTCCTGCCGGTTGGAGAAGTCCGGAATTTCCTCCCGGTTCTTCACGCCACGGCGCACGCGCACCGCCGCCGCCGACAGCCGCCGCAGCGGAGTGGCGATGGTGGAGGCAAGAAGGAGCGACAGGATCGCGGTCACCAGCGCGGCAACGCCGAAGACGCGCAGGATCGCCTTGCGCTCGGCCGCGACGATCTTGTCGATATCTCCGCCTTCCGTGGAAAGCATGAGCACGCCCAGCACGGCGCGGAAGCGCTGGATCGGCACCGCAACGGAGACGATCTGCTCGCCCTTTTCGGATACACGCACAATGGTGGACGGGCTGCCGGTAAGCGCCTTGACCACCTCCGGGAAGGCGGCGCCATTGCCGCCCGGCTGCTCCCGATAGACGGGAAGATCCTTGTTGCGGAAGAAGTTGAAGACAAACCTTTCGATGCGCTCGGAAAGGCCCGGCTTCTCGTCGTTCACGGGCGGAAGCTCGTAACGCAGGATCTGGCCGCGCGAATAGAGGTGGCGCGAGTCCAGAAGCAGGTTCGCATCCCGGTCGTAGATGCGCGCGCGGGTGCGGGTCGGCGATATCAGCCGTCGCAGGACGGGCGCGACACGCTCGGGATTGATCGGGAAGTCGAGATTGTCGAGTTGGTCGGTCGCCGGGCCGATGCTCTCGCCGGCCTGGAGCTCGAGCAGCTTTTCCGGGTCGATGGAGATGGAATCGGTTTCCACCGTGGCCGAGGCGGCAATGGCGCCTGCAATGATCTCGCCCTGGGTCATCAGGCTTTCCACGCGCGCATCGATCAGCCCGTCGCGGAAGGTATTGAGATAGAGTATGCCGATGACCAGCACGGCAAGGCCGGCAAGGTTGAGGAAGAGTATTCGCCGCGTCAGGCTGGAAAAGATGTGATGGCCAAGGAAGCGGCGCAGCGGAACGGTGACCTTCGACAGAAGCGAAGGCCGCGACAGCCGCCTTGAGGCGGACGTCGGTCTGTTTCGCTCTACATCCACTGCCATCGGCTGCTCCGGCTATACTTCCCGGAAGCGGTAGCCCACTCCATAAAGCGTTTCGATCATCTCGAAATCCTCATCGACGGCCTTGAACTTCTTGCGCAGCCGCTTGATGTGGCTGTCAATGGTGCGATCGTCGACATATACCTGCTCATCATATGCCGCATCCATCAGCGCATCACGGCTTTTTACCACGCCGGGACGCTGCGCCAGCGCATGAAGGATCAGAAACTCGGTGACGGTGAGCGTCACTGGCTGGCCCTTCCATGTGCAGGTGTGGCGCTCCTGGTCCATGACAAGCTGGCCGCGCTCCAGCGACTTGCTCTGCTGGGTTGCCGTCTTGGAGGATACCTCGCGCGCGTTGGCGCGGCGCAGCACGGCGCGGACCCGTTCGACCAGGAGGCGCTGGGAGAAAGGTTTGCGGATGAAATCGTCGGCGCCCATCTTCAGGCCGAACAGTTCGTCGATCTCATCGTCCTTTGAAGTGAGGAAGATCACCGGCAGGTCCGACTTCTGGCGAAGCCGACGCAACAGTTCCATTCCGTCCATGCGCGGCATCTTGATATCGAGGATCGCCAGATTTGGCGGCCGGGCCGTCAGACCCTCCAATGCCGACGCCCCGTCCGTATAGGTCTCGACCCGATAGCCCTCCGATTCGAGGGCAATCGAAACCGAGGTCAGAATATTGCGGTCGTCATCGACAAGCGCGATTGTTGCCATATCCAGCGGCTCCCTCATGACCGGCGTCCCTTCTGCTGAGAGACGGGGCTTGTGCAGGACAAATTAGGTACAAAATGTGGCGCGGGCGAAGCCCCTAGGCAAGCGGCCTGCACACCTGCCCAAATCGCAGCCCTGCGCGGATTGGACGTGTCGTGGGCGCCATTCCTTTGCACACCGCCGGAAAAATCTCGCACATATAACCGATTTAAACAACTTTCAAATTATTTAAATCGATTAATGATTTGATATCGTTTGTTTATTCTGGTTCTGCCGCTAAATGCTCGCTGCGATACCTTGCCGGAGCACCCAGCAAAGAGGAGGACCCATGTCGGAGTTCGGCATTCACAACCCCGCCTGCCCGATAGGGGCGTCCGGCTTCAGCACCACAGGAACGGTTCGCTATAATTTCGGAGCCGCCGCGCTTTATGAGGAAGCCCTGCGACGCGGCGAGGCGAGGCTGAGCGCCCATGGCGCGCTGGTGGCCGAAACCGGACAACACACCGGCCGCTCCGCGAAGGACAAGTTCATCGTGCGCGACGCCGACACCGAGCCCCATGTCTGGTGGGAAGGCAACAAGCCGATGACGCCCGCGCAGTTCGACCTGCTGCTGGGCGATTTCGTCGCCCACGCGGCGGACAAGGACCTTTACGTGCAAGACCTTATCGGCGGCGCAGATCCTGTCCACGCCCTGCCGGTGCGCGTCATCACCGAACTTGCCTGGCACTCGCTTTTCATCCGCAACCTGCTGATCCGGCCGGACCGGGCGGCGCTGTCGCAGTTCGCTCCGAAACTCACCATCATCGACCTGCCTTCCTTCCGCGCCGACCCGGCCCGCCACGGAACGCGCTCCGAAACGGTGATCGCGCTGGATCTGACGCGCATGATCGTACTGATCGGCGGTACGGCCTATGCCGGCGAGATGAAGAAGTCGGTCTTCACGGTGCTCAATTATCTCCTGCCGCAGAAAGGCGTCATGCCCATGCACTGCTCGGCCAATGAGGGGAAGGCAGGGGATACGGCCGTCTTCTTCGGCCTGTCCGGCACAGGAAAGACGACGCTCTCGGCCGATCCGGCACGCACGCTCATCGGCGATGACGAGCATGGGTGGGGGCCGGATGGCGTGTTCAATTTCGAGGGCGGATGCTACGCCAAGACGATCCGTCTCTCGGCCGAGCACGAGCCGGAGATATTCGCCACGACACGGCGTTTCGGCACGGTGCTGGAAAATGTCGTGCTCGACCAGGACCGCGTGCCGGATTTCGACGACGCCAGCCTGACCGAGAACACGCGCTGCGCCTATCCGCTCGATTTCATTCCCAATGCAAGCACCAGCGGCCGTGGCGGGCATCCCAGGAACATCGTCATGCTGACCGCCGACGCCTTCGGGGTCCTCCCGCCCATCGCCAGGCTGACGCCGGCCCAGGCGATGTACCACTTCCTTTCCGGCTACACTGCAAAGGTGGCGGGCACCGAACGCGGCGTCACCGAACCCGAAGCGACCTTCTCGACCTGCTTCGGCGCACCTTTCATGCCGCGACACCCGTCCGAATACGGAAACCTGCTGCGCGAACTGATTGCGGCGCACAATGTCGATTGCTGGCTCGTCAATACGGGCTGGACCGGCGGCGCCTATGGCACGGGCAGGCGCATGCCGATCAGGGTAACGCGCACCCTGCTCAACGCGGCACTGGACGGTTCGCTCGCCCAGAGCGAGTTCCGCACCGATCCGAATTTCGGGTTCGACGTTCCGGTGTCGGTGGAGGGTATCGATCCGTCCATCCTCGATCCCCGTTCCACCTGGGCCGACGCACCGGCCTATGACCGCCAGGCCGAACGGCTCGTCGGCATGTTCATCGCGAATTTCGAGAAGTTCGAAGCCCATGTAGACGCGGCCGTGCTGGCGGCGGCACCTTCGATCCGCCAGGCGGCCGAATAGCGGGCGCCTCAGCCTTCACGGGAGGATGCCGGTGGGCTTCCTCTTTCCTTTTCTGCTTCGCCGCGCCATGACAGGGCATGAGCAGCGAGGACAGGATCGTCATTTCGGCCGAGGCCGCCATCGAGCCGGAGGATATCAAGGAAAATTTCGTGCGTGCCTCCGGGCCGGGCGGGCAGAACGTCAACAAGGTCGCCACCGCCGTTCAGCTGCGCTTCGATGCCGCGAACGCCCCCGGACTGTCGGAGCGCGTGCGGGCCCGCGTTCTCGAATTCGCAGGGCAGCGCGCAACGCGGGACGGGGTGATCGTCATCGAGGCCGATCGTTTCCGCACGCAGGAGCGCAACCGCGCCGACGCCCGCGCAAGGCTGATTGCACTGGTGGCGCGCGCGGCCGAGCCTCCCCCACCCCCACGCAGGAAGACGAAGCCCTCGAAAGGTGCTGTCGAACGGCGCCTCAAGGAGAAGGCCGGCCGGTCCGCAATCAAGAAAATGCGCGGCAAGGTGGACCACGACTAGCCCCCCTGCGCGTGCCGGGTTCGTATTCCACGACGCTTCCAATTCCCTCGTGCAAATGCCAATCTGCCATGTGAGGGGTGCAAGACAACTTGGCAGCACAGGAGGCGCGCATGGGGTTTTTCGATTTCGTCAAGAAGGCCGGCAAGAAGCTCGGCATTGGCGGCGACGAGGAAGAGGCGCCCGATGCCGGGACGCTGAAGAAGGAACTCGATTCCCACAAGCTCGGTACCGACAAGGTGGAGATCGAGGTGAAGGGCGACACGGCCGTGCTCAAGGGCGTGGTGGAGGATCAGTCGATCTTCGAGAAGGCCGTCATCGCAGTGGGCAACACCCTTGGAATCTCGAAGGTGCAGGCGGATGAACTCAAGATCGTTGCCCCGGAATCCGGCATCAAGCTGGACAGCAAGGTCGACATGACCGAGCTGGTCAAGGCTGCCACCCCGGCCAAGGCGCCAGTCTTCTACACGGTGAAAAAAGGCGACAATCTCTGGAAGATCGCCGAGGCGCATTACGGCAAGGGCAAGGGCGCCAAGCACACGGTGATCTTCGAGGCCAACCGTCCCATGCTGACGCATCCCGACAAGATCTATCCAGGCCAGGTCCTGCGCATACCGGACATCGAGACAGCCTGACGATCCGACAGGACCTTCGTTCGACGGTTGAGCGGCGGCTTTCGGGTCGCCGTTTCCATGCGATCGGATATCATGGCGCGATGGAGCTTTCGATGACGACCCTTCCAGACGGCGTGCGCCATTATCCCGAGCATTTCGACCTCGAGGCGCAGCAGGCGCTACTGGAAGACGTTCGCCATGTGGTGCGCCAGGCTCCCCTCTACGTGCCGACCATGCCCCGGACGGGTAAGCCGATGAGCGTGCGCATGACCAATTGCGGAACGCTTGGCTGGGTGACGGACAGGCAGCGCGGCTACCGATACCAGGCAACCCATCCCGAAACCGCGGCTCCCTGGCCGAAGATTCCCTCGATGCTGCTGGACCTCTGGCGGGAGGTTTCCGCCTATCCGCACCCGCCCGAAGCCTGCCTCGTGAATTTCTATTCGGCCGATGCACGCATGGGACTGCACCAGGACCGCGACGAGGAGGATTTTTCGGCGCCGGTCGTCTCCGTCTCGCTGGGTGACGACTGCCTGTTCCGCATCGGCGGGGTGCGGCGCGCCGATGCCACCACATCGCTCAGGCTCCGCTCCGGCGACGTCATCGTGTTGGGCGGGCAGAGCCGGCTGGCCTATCATGGCGTCGATCGCATCTATGCCGGAACATCGATGCTGCTGAAAACCGAAGGGCGGATCAACCTGACGCTGCGCCGGGTGACAATACCCTAGCGCCAAGGGCGCGCCCTCCTACAGCTTTCTCAGCGCCACCTTCTCGACCATATGGTTGGCGCCCTTGCGCAGAATCAGGTCGGCGCGCGGACGGGTCGGCAGGATGTTCTCCCGCAGATTCCTCAGGTTGATATTCGCCCACAGGCCTTCCGCAATGGCGAGCGCGGCACTGTCGGACAGCTGGGAATAGCGGTGGAAGAAGGAGTCCGGATTTCGGAACGCCGTCTCGCGCAGCCGCATGAAGCGGGCCACATACCAGTCGTGGATCAAATTCTCGTCGGCGTCGATATAGATCGAAAAGTCAAAGAAATCAGACAGGAAGGGCACGAACTTGCCGTCGGATGGCAGCTTTCCCGGCAGGAGCACGTTGATGCCTTCGAAAATCAGTATGTCAGGACGATCAATGGTGGCATAGGCGCCCGGGATCACGTCATAGGTCAGATGCGAATAGAGCGGGGCCTTCACGTCGCGCTCTCCCGATTTGATGCTCGAGAGAAAGCGCAACAGGGCACCTATGTCGTAGCTCTCCGGAAAACCCTTGCGTTCCATCAGGTTTTCCCGCCGCAAATACTCGTTGGGATGGAGGAAACCGTCGGTGGTGACCAGATCCACCTTCGGGCTGGATGGCCACCGGGTCAGCAATTCCTTCAGGACGCGCGCCGTTGTGGATTTGCCTACGGCCACCGAGCCGGCAATGCCGATAATGAAGGGCGTCTTGATCGACTGCTCCTTGTTGAAGAACAACTGCCGCTGGCGAAAGAGGAGCTGGCTGGCTTCGACATGCGCGGAAAGCAATCGCGACAGCGACAGATAAATGCGCTTGACCTCCTGAAGGTCAACGGGGTCGTTGAGCGAGCGCAGCCGGCGGATTTCATCTTCCGTCAGCGTTAGCGGCGTATCGGCGCGGAATGCCGCCCATTCTTCGGCCGAAAAGAAAAGATAGGGGGAATATTTCTCGGTGGGCGCCAGCTGGTCCATAGTTGCCCTCCCCCTTTCAGACTCAGTCCCGGTCCTGCCGGGAGGCCTTTTCGGCAATGCCGGAGCGCCCGGTGCGGCTCTCCAGCTCGGCCAGTACGTCCGAAAGCGGAACACCGGCAATGCCGAGCACCACCAGCAAATGATAAAGAAGATCCGCGCTCTCCGAAACGAGGCCTGCCCGGTCACCGCGGACGGCCGCGATGACGGCTTCCACGGACTCTTCGCCAAGTTTTTGCGCGGCCTTGTCCATGCCCTTGGCGAACAGCCTTGCAGTCCAGGATTCCGGATCGCCGGAGCGGGCGCGCTCGGCGACGATCCTTTCGAGATCGGATAGCGAAAAATCCTTCATTGGCGCCGTTTAAGGGCTGGAAGGCGTCGTGTCGAGTCGCATCGGCAACCCTGCCGCGGCCATGTAAGCCTTGGCTTCCCGGATCGAATAGATGCCGAAATGGAAGATCGAAGCGGCAAGCACCGCGGTCGCATGACCTTCTCTTATGCCCTCGACCAAATGGTCCAGCGTGCCAACCCCACCCGAAGCGATCACCGGGGCGCGCACCGCGTCTGCAACCGCTCGTGTGAGCGCAATATCGTAACCGGCCTTGGTGCCGTCCCGATCCATGGAAGTAAGCAGGATTTCGCCCGCGCCGAGATCGACCACGCGGCGGGCAAATTCCACGGCGTCGATGCCCGTTCTTTCGCGTCCGCCATGGGTGTAGATTTCCCAGCGGTCGGCCTCGCCGTCACGGGAAACCTTCTTGGCATCGATGGCGACGACGATGCACTGGTCGCCGAACTTGTCGGCTGCCTCGGCCACGAAATCCGGATTTCTCACTGCCGCGGTATTGATGGACACCTTGTCGGCGCCGGCAAGCAGCAGGCGGCGGATGTCTGCAACGGTCCGCACGCCACCGCCCACGGTCAGCGGCATGAAGCATTGTTCGGCCGTTCGCGCCACGACGTCGAAGATGGTCTCGCGATTGTCCGACGAGGCGGTGATGTCCAGGAAGCAAAGTTCGTCCGCGCCCGCCGCATCATAAGCCCGCGCGGCCTCCACGGGGTCACCCGCATCCACCAGGTCAACGAAGTTGACGCCCTTGACGACGCGGCCGTCCTTTACGTCCAGACAAGGTATGACACGGGCCTTCAGGGTCATTGGATCGCTGTCCTTCCTTCAAGCGCGCCCAGAAGATTGACGAGCAACCTGCCCACGACCGGGGGAACGTCGCCGCTCGGATCGACGATCGGGTCATAGGCCGTCAGGCTTACGCCAACCACCGGCAACAGCCTGGCCAGGCCGAGCACCGTCTCGCACAGCTTGTCGGGCGAGGGGCCGCCCGATTCGGCATAACGGTTGACCTGCAACTCGTCGGGATCGATCACGTCAAGGTCAATGTGCAGGTGAGTACGGGCCGCACCGGCCTCCAACAGCCTGGCGGCCTTGCCGGCTGCCTCGGAACATTGAACATTGATGACAGGCTGCTGTGCCAGCAGCGTCCTTTCCGCCGGGTCGATCGAGCGCGCGCCGATCAGCATGGCGCGGATCGGCTCTATCGCACGGAAATCCGGGATCGCGGCGGCCAAAGGACGCCAGCACAGGCCCAACAGCGTCGAAAGAGCCATGCCGTCGAGAAAACCCGTTAAGGTCGTCTCCGGCGTGTTGAGATCCGCATGCTGATCGAACCAGGCGACGGAGTCCGCCTTTTCGCCCGCAACGGCGCCGGCCGCCGTGAGGCAGTTGCCGGCAAGCACGACGGGAAAGCGGCCGCTCCGAACCACATCCGCGACCTCCCCGGCCACGGCGTTGCAAACAGCGAAGCCGGCAGATATTTCGCGGGCCTGTTCCGCGGCGCCGACGACCTCGCCAATATCCTTCACCGTCGCTTCATGGCCGTGAAGCGCAAGCTCATCGGCAAGCCCCCCGGCGATAATGGCGTCAGGGCCTTGACCGAAGCCGCCGTGATAATGGCCGCTATCGTAGGACGCGAGGATAATGCCTACGTTCATGAGGCCTCATGCCCCACCTGGCCGCGGAGTATGGCCAGGGCCTCGGCCGGATCGATGCGCCCGTCATACAGCGCGCGGCCTGAAATGGCCCCGGCCAGCTTTCGGGCATCCGGCTGCGTCATGCGGCGTATGTCGTCGAGAGAGGCGAGACCGCCCGAGGCGATGACAGGAATCGTGACGGCATTCGCAAGCTCGATGGTGGAAAGCCAGTTGATGCCGGTCAGCACGCCGTCGCGGTCAATGTCGGTATAGATGATGGCCGACACGCCCGCGCCCTCGAACTTCCGGGCCAGTTCGACTACGCCGAGCGAGGACGTCTCCGCCCAGCCCTGTACTGCGACCTTGCCGCCCTTGGCATCGATGCCGACCGCTACCTTGCCCGGAAACAGGCGGCAGGCCTGCTTCACCAGTTCCGGGTCG
>QGUU01000321.1 GCA_003242525.1 Pseudomonadota bacterium
CGTGGATGAAGTATGGCTCAACAGCGCGGACTGGAACGCAAGGGCGATCCGCAACGTCGCGCGCGTCGGCTGGTTCTCGTCCGATCGGACAATTCGCGAATACGCGAAAGACATCTGGAACGTGCCCGCGTGATGTGATTGCATGGCAGGACGGCGACGTTTTTCGTACCCAGAAAGGGGTGCCGCTTGACGAAAATGCCGCGCGCGATCGGCGAAACGTATGGTCTGGCCAAGGCCAGCGACGTTGCCGCCATTGTCGCCGGCACACATGGCGATCCTTTTGCGGTGCTGGGCGTCCAGCAGGTCGGCACGGGCTTTTTCGCGCGCTGCTTCATTCCCCATGCGGAACAAGTAGCCGCCTATACGCTGGCCGGCCGACCGGCGGGCGAACTTGCCCGGCGCGACGAGGCGGGCTTCTTCGAGGGCAGGCTGTCGATCCGCAAGCGTCAGCCGCTCCGTTACCTGGCGCGAAATGGCGACGGCGAGTGGTGGGTTACCGACCCCTACAGCTTCGGCCCGGTGCTAGGCCCGATGGATGACTACTACATTGCCGAAGGCTCGCATCTGCGGCTCTTCGACAAGTTGGGTGCCCATCTGATCGATCATGAAGGCGCCAGCGGCGTGCATTTCGCTGTCTGGGCTCCGAACGCGAAACGCGTTTCCGTGGTCGGCGACTTCAATGACTGGGATGGCCGCCGGCATCCCATGCGCCTGCGTCGAGACACCGGCGTGTGGGAGATTTTCATTCCCGACCTCGGCTCTGGCCGGCTTTACAAGTACGAGATCATCGGCGCGCAGGGCGTGCGCCTGCCGCTCAAGGCGGACCCTTTCGCCTTCCGCTCGGAGTTGCGGCCCTCCACCGCTTCCGTAACGGCGGCGCTGCTTGCGCATGAATGGGGCGACGAGGCGCATCGCAACTATTGGCGCAACGCCGACGCCCGGCGCGAGCCGATCTCCATCTACGAGGTCCATGCCGGCTCATGGCAGCGGCGCGACGATGGCGGTTTTCTCACCTGGGACGAGCTTGCCGCGCGCCTCATTCCCTACGTCGTGGACATGGGCTTCACCCATATAGAGTTTCTGCCCGTCACCGAGCATCCCTTCGATCCCTCATGGGGCTATCAGACCACGGGCCTGTATGCTCCGACGGCGCGCTTCGGCGAACCTGAAGGCTTTGCCCGTTTCGTCGATGGCGCGCATCGCGCGGGTGTGGGGGTCATTCTCGACTGGGTGCCGGCGCATTTCCCGGTGGACGAGTTCGGCCTGGTCCGCTTTGACGGGACCGCGCTCTACGAACATGCCGATCCGCGCAAGGGCTTCCATCCGGACTGGAACACGCTGATCTACAATTTCGGCCGCCGCGAGGTGGTGTCGTTCCTGATCAACAATGCGCTCTACTGGGCCGAGAAATATCACGTCGACGGGCTTCGCGTGGACGCCGTCGCCTCCATGCTCTACCTCGACTATTCGCGCAAGGAGGGCGAATGGTTGCCAAATGAGAAGGGCGGGCGCGAGAATCTGGAGGCAGTCGCCTTCCTTCAGCGCATGAACAGGGAGCTGTATGGCCACCATCCCGGAATCATGACAATCGCCGAGGAGTCGACCTCCTGGCCGAAAGTATCGCAACCGGTGCACGAAGGCGGGCTAGGCTTCGGCTTCAAGTGGAACATGGGTTTCATGCACGACACGCTGCAATATTTCGCGCGTGAGCCGGTACACCGCAAATACCATCACAACGACCTCACTTTCGGGCTCATATACGCGTTCAGCGAAAACTTCGTCCTGCCCTTCAGCCATGACGAGGTGGTGCATGGCAAGGGCTCGCTGCTGGAGAAAATGGCCGGCGACGACTGGCAGAAGTTCGCCACGCTGCGCGCCTTCTATGCGTTCATGTGGGGCTATCCGGGCAAGAAGCTGCTGTTCATGGGCCAGGAGTTTGCCCAGCGGCGCGAGTGGAGCGAGGCGAGAGAACTGGACTGGGGCCTTCTGCAATACCAGGCCCATGACGGCGTGCGACAGGTCGTGCGCGACCTCAATCATATCTACCGGTCGCGTCCGGCGCTGCATGCGCGCGACTGTGAGCCGGCAGGCTTTTCCTGGCTGGTCGTGGATGACGCGGAAAATTCGGTTTTTGCATGGCTGCGAAAGGCGCCGGGGGAAACTCCTGTTGCCGTGATCTCCAATTTCACGCCCATTCCGCGCGAGCATTATCGTCTGCCTCTGCCGCATGCCGGCATATGGCGCGAACTCATCAACACCGACGCTACCGATTATGGGGGGTCCGGAATGGGCAATGGCGGCTCGATAACGGCGCGATCCGAGGGTGACGCCGCCGTGGCGTTCATGGTGCTGCCGCCGCTCGCCACCGTCATGCTCGAATTTGTTCAGGATTGAGTGCTTGGGGAGGTCAGGATGGTAAAGGCAAAACGAACCCAGCCGCTATCCCGCGACGCCATGGCCTATGTGCTGGCTGGCGGCCGGGGCAGCCGCCTCAAGGAACTGACGGATCGGCGGGCGAAGCCGGCGGTCTATTTCGGGGGCAAGACCCGGATAATCGATTTTGCACTCTCCAATGCGCTCAATTCGGGTATCCGGCGGCTCGGCGTTGCCACGCAATACAAGGCGCACTCGCTGATCCGCCATCTGCAGCGCGGCTGGAATTTCCTCCGCACCGAGCGCAACGAGAGCTTCGACATCTTGCCGGCATCCCAGCGCGTTTCGGAAACCCAATGGTACGAAGGCACCGCCGACGCCGTCTATCAGAACATCGACATCATCGAGAGCTACGGCCCGGAATTCATGGTCATCCTGGCGGGCGATCACATCTACAAGATGGACTACGAGCTGATGCTGCGCCAGCACGTGGACGCCGGAGCCGACGTTACGGTAGGCTGCCTCGAAGTACCCCGCATGGAGGCGACCGGCTTTGGCGTCATGCATGTTGACGCCAAGGACAATATCATCGCCTTCGTCGAGAAGCCTTCCGATCCGCCGGGCATTCCCGACAAACCGGATTTCGCCCTGGCATCGATGGGCATCTATGTTTTCAATACGCGCTTCCTGATGGATCTTCTGCGCAAGGACGCTGCCGATCCCAGTTCCAGTCGCGATTTCGGCAAGGACATCATTCCCGGCATCGTCAAGGATGGCAAAGCCGTCGCTCATCGCTTCGCCAAGTCATGCGTGCGGTCAAGCCAGGAGGCGCAGCCATACTGGCGCGACGTCGGCACCATAGACGCCTATTGGGAGGCGAATATCGACCTGACCGACGTGACACCGGAACTCGACCTCTACGATCGCGATTGGCCGATCTGGACCTATGCCGAGTTGAAGCCCCCGGCAAAGTTCGTGCATGACGAGGACGGCCGGCGCGGCGAGGCGATCTCGTCCCTGGTATCCGGCGATTGCATCATCTCCGGCGCCTCACTGCGCCGCAGCCTGATCTTTACGGGTGCGCGCATCAATTCCTACTCCCGACTCGAAGAAGTGGTGATGCTTCCCGACTGCCATATAGGCCGCAATGTGCGTCTGAGACGCGTGGTGCTCGACCATGGCGTCAGGGTTCCCGAGGGCCTCGTGGTGGGAGAGGACCCTGTCGAGGATGCCAGGCGTTTCCGCGTCACGGAAAAGGGCATATGCCTCATCACCCAGCCGATGATCGACAGGCTGACATGACGCCGGCAGGAAAACGGATTGACGACGTGCCCAGCGAGAGGACGATGCAGGCCCTCTCAGTCGCTTCCGAGATTTTCCCTCTGGTCAAGACCGGCGGGCTGGCGGATGTAGCAGGCGCGCTGCCTGTCGCCCTGGCTCGCCTGAACGTGGCGATGCGTTCCCTTGTGCCCGGCTATCCCGCGGTCATGTCGGCGGTCAAGAGAAAGAAGGCGCTGCTGCAATATCCACTTCTGCATGGGGGCAAGGCATGGGTCAAGTCGGCAAGCTGTGGCAAATTCCACTTCCTGGTTTTGGG
>QGUU01000005.1 GCA_003242525.1 Pseudomonadota bacterium
CTCGCGCATTGGCGCAGGCCATGCCCATCAATTCGTTCTTAGGGCCGACGAAGCTCATGTTGATGATGCGCACATCCTGTTCCGCAGCCCAGTCCAGCGCGGACAGGATCACATCCATGGTCGATCGCCCTCCCTCGAAGGCGCGCGCATGGTAGAGCTGTGCCCCCGGCGCAATGCCTTCCAGTGGCGCGACGCCGGCAATCAGCCCGCCGATCGACGTGCCGTGATCGCGGTCGGAAACCGCAATGTCAGGCATGGCGTCGAACTGGTCGGCGATCACGCCCCTCAGTGCTGGATGTTCGGCGTCTACCGCCGTGTCGATGACGGCGATCCGCACGTTCTCCCCGGTGGCTGAGCCAGGGTCCAGCGCTATGCGCCCGAAGGCGTAGTTTGCCACCGATGCCGCCTGCTGGAGCGTGTAGACGTGGTTGGCCTCGCGCCGCAGCACACGGCTGTCCCCGGCCAGCGAAGCAAGCACGGCGCTGACCGGCCGCCCATCGGGAATGCCGTAGCGGACGATCGTTGCGCCGAGCAGGGCGGAAATTCGCTGCCCGCGCACCTGCAGGCCGAATCTCTCGGCCACCTGCTGGGCTGTCGCTGACCCGCCATCCACCGTAGCCAGAACCTCGTCGGGCACGTGATCGCCCGCAATGGCCTGGACCGGCACGACAAGGGGGGGATTGTCCGGAGGCGTCCCGGCCGTTCCCTGAGCCGGACCTGTCGGGCTGTTCCCGGACGCGCTGTTGCCGCCCGGGCCATTTGCCGTGTTCGGTACCGCCGGATTGGGGAAAAGATCGACGATCAGGTCAGGCAGTGAAACCGCGCCCGCAAGCCCGCTTTCGGGGGGCGGGCAATCCGGGCGACCCTCGCAGGCTCGCCCGGAGGCGGCGGGAGACGTCGCGGCGGTCCAGGCTGGACCGGATGCGACTGAAGCCGCAGTGACGGCGATTGCCACAAGCCGGATCATGTGCCGTCGCTGCCGGCCCGGTTGCCTTGCAAGTCGTTGCCTATCCATTGGGCGGTCTCCTGCCCGCCAGCGCAGTCTCGGTGAAGGGCTGTTCGGCCAGCAGCTTCAGCAGGCGGTCATAATCCGCAGCGCCGGTAGCTGGAAGCGCAATGCGAAAGATGCCGTTGGCACTCGGTCCTGTGATGACCTTCAACCCGTTGTCCGATAGGAAGGCGGAAATGTCCGCCATCCGCGCGTCGGGCCTGAATTTGACCAGAGCGAAGGGTGCCACAGCGAGACTGTTGTCCGCTCCGGCCACCTCGAAATCGCTGGTTTCGCCGCCGGGCCGGGTGACCTGTTGCACGACCACCAGCGCAAACAGCGCTGCTGCCACCGCCCAGCCGATGCCGGCCGGTGCGGAACGCAGCCGGCTAAAGAGGCTGACGATATTGGCTGGCCGGGAGGCAGCGCCGCGTTCCGGGCCTGCCTGGGCCTCCAGCGCTTCCACGAAGCGTGAGAGCGCGCCGGCAGGCGGGCGGATCGCCTCATTTGCCGCTGTGGTGCTGGAAAATTCGGCTTCTGCCGCCTCGAGCGCTTCTGCGCCGGCCGGATCGGTTGCCAGCCATTGCTCCACTGCGGCCAGCTCGGCGCCTTCCAGCGTGCCGTTGAGATAGAACGGCAGCAGCGCTTCCATTTCGTCGCGGCGCGACATTTCCGGGCCTCCGCTCATGGCCAGCCCCTGTCGTAGCCGGCAGCCTTCAAGGCCTCGCCCAGCTTCTTGCGGGCGTAGAACATGCGCGTCTTCACTGTCGCTACTGGAATACCGAGCACTTCGCCGATTTCGCTTACAGACTGGCCATGATAATAGGCCAGGTCGATGACGGTGCGATGCTCTTCCGGCAGGGCGTCGACGAATCGCCGAAGTGCCGCGCCCTTGTCCTGCTTCATCGTTGTGACTTCGGGCGTGTCGGCGCTGTCGGGAACCGCGGCTGCTTGATCCTCGTCTATCTGCTCTTCCTGTCTCTTGCGGCGCGCCGACAGCGCCTTGAAGCGCGCGATGCCGAGCAGCCAGGTCGATACCTCCGAGCGTCTCTCGAAGGCGGCAGCCTGCTTCCACAGCTCCAGAAAGACTTCGTTGGTTATGTCTTCGGCCAGCATCTCGGAACCCGTTTGTCGCACCACGAAGCGGTAGACCCGCGCGTGGTGGCGCATGAACAGAAGCCGCACGGCGGCACGGTCGCCTTTCGCGACCCTGTCAACGAGTTCGCGGTCGCTTGCCGCAAGACCCGTCATGACCGGTCGAGCCGCCTGGCTCTCAAGTGCTGTGTCGCCTCCCGACGCAAAAAGGTTCACCCTTGTTTGACCTTTTTGCGAAAGCTAACCGAAGAGCGCGATTTAGGCCAGATGGCCTATCTCCCTCCAGATTGCGCCTTGTTTGCAGAGGCTGGCCAGATCTCGGCCCTGAGGGTTCTCTTGGATACGCGGCGCGCCAGCTCTTCGGCATTGGCGGCGCTCCCGACAAAAGCTGCGACCTGGCTTCTGCTGATCAGAAGCCCCCGATGCAACCCGCGGCGCGAGATCCTGCCTGAAAGAAAGGCTGGCAACCTTGCGCCGGCTGGCGAAAACCGGGCTGGCGTGGTGTGGTTCGCCATGTGGGAGGTCACTTCCTCCGTCCAACCATCGGTCAGGCGTGCGCCAGGTTCCAGGAAAAGCAGCCATTCCCCCCTGGCGGCGGCCAAGCCTGCCGCCAGCCCCTTGCCGGCCAGCGTGCAGCCGGCATGATCTGCCACATGGCGTGTGCCGTCTGTGGAGCCCGCGTCGCATACGACCACGTCGCGCACAATGCCCTGCACCGCCGCGCCGACCAGCGAAACCAGGGTGCGGGCCAGGCCTTCCTCGTCATTGTGCGTTTCGATCATCACGGAAAGCATGCCTGCCGCTTAGACCAAAGCGCTTCTGCCCGCCAGCCTCGTCTCTCACCATCAGAAAGTTCTTGATTTGTTCTCCTATTGAGAATAGGAATAATTTCATGAGACACGACTCTCGACATACCCAGGAAAGCCCGTTTGAACGCGCGAAGGTGGAGCAGATCGTGCGCGCAGACATTGCCGCGTTCGGAGCAGGACGCGCAGAAATGGCCAATGCGATCGTGGATCAAAGCGGCCTGAGGGTGCGGCCGGAGCGTAGCCGTGGTCGCTCGGCTGGCATCAATCCCTCGGGACGGTTCGAGCCGATAACCCGCCACGTATTCGATGACGGCTGGGATTCGCTTGAAGATCTTCCGCCATTTAAGACGGAAGTGCAGGTGGAGCGCCCCCGCACCATCATAACGCGAAATGAATCGCCGGATATCTCGTTCGACCGCTCGATCAATCCCTATCGTGGTTGCGAGCATGGCTGCGTCTACTGCTTCGCGCGTCCTAGCCATTCCTTCATGGGCCTTTCGCCAGGACTGGATTTCGAATCGAAGCTGTTCGCCAAGCCGGACGCGGCAAAATTGTTGGAAAGGGAGTTGTCCAAGGAGGGTTATCGGCCGCGCACCATTGCAATTGGTACCAATACGGACCCCTACCAACCTGTGGAACGGCGTTGGCGCATCATGCGCGATATACTGGAGGTTCTGGAGGCGCGCAGTCATCCGGTCGGGATCGTCACCAAGTCGGCGCTGGTGACGCGCGACATCGACATATTGTCTCGCATGGCCCAGCGCGGCCTCGCAAAGGTTGCCCTTTCGGTCACGACGCTGGACAGGATGCTGGCGCGCACGATGGAGCCCCGAGCTTCGACGCCAATGAAGAGACTGGAAGCGATTCGGCAGCTTTCGGAGGCGGGCGTTCCGACCTCGGTCATGGTGGCGCCTATCATCCCCGGCCTGAATGACCATGAGATTGAGCGCATACTCGATTCGGCTCGGGCGGCGGGCGCCACTGAGGCCGGCTATGTGCTTCTACGCTTGCCGCTGGAGGTCGCGCCCATCTTCAAGGACTGGCTGCTGCGCCATTATCCTGATCGGTACAGGCATGTGATGTCGCTGGTGCGCTCCATGCGGCAAGGCAAGGATTACGACTCCGAATGGGGAAAACGCATGAAAGGCGTAGGCCCCTATGCATGGCAAATTGGCAGGCGGTTCGAGCTGGCGGCCAGGAGACTGGGACTAAATACCGTGCGGCGGACGTTGCGCACGGACCTGTTCGTGCCGGCTGCGCGGGAAAGCGAGCAGCTGGTGCTGCTGTAAGGAACATCGCGGCCTGCCGTAGAGGCGGGTTCGAGCATGGAAGAGCTTCCGTCCGGCCCGTCCCCGGCCCTGACGGTGCCCTCCGGCCCGCCGCCTCGGGCCGGCTGGGGCTTGCGGAGAATCGGAGCCGGTGCGACCTTGCGCATCATGGCTCGCCAGCGTTCCGATTCTCCGCTCCTCTTCGAAATTGTCCAGAAACCCGATTTCTCAATCGAGCGCAGGGCCATGGCCGAGGGTCTGTGGCCGGTCGCCGGTCTGGACGAAGCGGGCAGGGGCCCATTGGCAGGCCCGGTGGTCGCTGCAGCCGTTGTCCTGGATCCGGTCCGCATTCCGGAAGGATTGGACGATTCGAAGAGGCTGACCTGCCAGCAGCGGGAAAATCTTTTTAATCAGGTCGTCTCAAGTGCTCTCGGCGTGGCCATCGCCTCGGTTCCGGCCGAGGCCATTGATGACATGAACATTCTGCGCGCAAGCCTGGAGGCAATGCGCCGGGCTGCTCGCGCGCTGCCCGTCAGGCCGAAACTGGCCCTGGCCGACGGGCGTGACGTGCCGCCCGGCCTGCCTTGCGAGGGTAGGGCGCTTGTTCGCGGGGACCAGCGCTCGCAGTCGATCGCGGCTGCGTCGATCGTCGCCAAGGTTATGCGGGACCGCATGATGGCCGGCTGCGGGCGCGTTCATGTCCAATATGGCTTCGAGGTCCATATGGGTTACGCCACGGTGCGACATCGCACGGCAATTGAGGTTCACGGACCTGTCGCGCGGCTCCACCGCACTTCCTTTGCCCCGTTCCGGCTTGGCGCGGTGGAGATACTTGAGGAATAAACGGACCCGGTGTCTCTCTGGCCCAGGTCGTGCGTGCCAACAAAAAAGCCGCCGGAGAACGGCGGCTTTTCTCACTTTACGGCAGTATAGCTTCAGTTCAGCTTGGCCTTTACTTCCGCAAGCGTTGCCTTGAACAGTTCGGCATCGATGCGGGTATCGATTTTGTCGGAAAGCACCTTGCGTGCCGCCTCGACAGCGAGATCCACGGCGCTGCCCCGAACTTCAGCTATGGCCTCGCGCTCGGCTTGTGCGATCTTCTGCTCCGCTACGGCCGTGCGGCGCGCAACATAGTCCTCGGAGCGCTTGCGCGCTTCCTCGGCCAGCACGCTCGCCTCATGCTTCGCCGCCTCGACGATCGCCGCGGCCTCCTGCTCGGCTTCCTTGCGCTTGTTCTGGTACTCGGCAAGCAGTGCCTGGGCTTCGTCGCGCAGCCGCTTGGCCTCCTCCAGTTCCTTCCGGATGCGGCCCGCGCGCTCGTCGAGCGACTTCGACACCATGGCTGGGACCTTGATGTAAAGCGTGATGCCGATGAAGATCAGCAGCGCGATCGTGGCCCAGACTGTTGCAAGCGAAGTTGCGTCCATCATTCGTCTCCGTCAGCGAGCCGCTTTGACGGCATGGGCAACCGCCGTCTTGTCGGCCTTGCCGACCAGCCGCTCGAGAATGGCCTGGGCCGTGGTTTCGGCGATGGCGCCGACGTCCTGCATGGCGCTGGCCTTGATCGCGGCGATACGCTCCTCGGCTTCCGCCAGCTTCTTTTCGAGGCCGGCCTCGACCTCCTTGCGCGCAGCTTCTGCTTCGGCCTTGGCTTCGTCGCGGGCCTTCTGGCCGATGGCGTTCGCATTGGCCCGGGCCTCTGCCAGCGCCTGCTCGTAGGCGGCAATAGCCGCATCCGCCTCTTCCTTCAGCTTTGCAGCCTGATCGAGATCGGCGGCAATGCGGCCGGAGCGGGTTTCGAGTATCCCCTGCATGCGCGGGACGATCACCCGCTTCATGAAAAGGTAGAACAGGCCGAAGGTGATCGCCAGCCACAGGAGCTGCGACGGGAAGGTCGCCGGATCGAAGGGCGGAAACCCGCCTTCGTGTGCGGCGTCATGCGGCACTTCGGTGCCCGCATGAACATCGGAACCGGCGCCTTCGGCTTCAGGCGCCGCCTCTTGCCCATAGGCAGGTGTCACGAACATGAGTCGTTCCTATCAGCCGTTGGGCCCGCCGGAAGCGGCGGGCCGTTCTTCAGCCTGGATCAGGCGAACAGCGCCAGAAGCGCGATGAGCAGCGAGAAGATGCCCATGGCCTCGGTCACGGCAAAGCCGAAAATCAGGCGGCCGAACTGGCCATCGGCAGCCGAAGGGTTGCGCAGCGCGCCTGACAGGTAGTTGCCGAAGATGTGGCCCAGGCCGATGCCCGCACCGCCCATACCGAGGCACGCGATACCGGCACCGATAAACTTTGCTGCTTCAGCTTCCATTTGTTCACTCCTTGAATTGGAAAGGCTGGGATTGGTTGTGGCGACAGGTCGCCGGTTTCTAGTGCGAAGGATGAATGGCGTCGTTGAGGTACATGCAGGTCAGCACCGCGAAGACATAGGCCTGCAGCACGGCCACCAGCAATTCGAGCGCCGAGAGAGCGACCGCCATTGCCAGCGGCAGCACGGCGCCTGCCATGCCTGCCGCGCCCATGGCGCCCAGGGAGACGACGAAGCCGGCGAATACTTTCAGCGTGATATGACCGGCCAGCATGTTGGCGAAGAGACGAACCGACAGGCTGACAGGACGCGAAACGAACGAAACCACTTCGATCGCCACCACAAGCGGCATCAGCACCAAGGGCACGCCGCTGGGCACGAACAGTTTGAGGAAGCGCAGGCCGTGCTTGGCGAAGCCGTATATGATGACGATGCCGATCACCAGCATGGCAAGTGCAAAGGTGATGATGATGTGGCTCGTCGTGGTGAAGAAGTACGGGAACAGGCCAAGCAGGTTGGCCGTCAGCACGAACATGAACAGGGTGAACACGAAGGGGAAGAACTTCATGCCCTGATTGCCGGCGGCGTCGCGCAGCATGGAAGCGACGAACTCATAGGTGAGCTCCGCCATGGACTGTGCCCGACTCGGCACCAGAGCCCCTTTGGCCGTGGAGAAATAGAGGAAGGTCGCGGCCAGCAGGACCGCGACGACCATGAAAAGCGAGGAGTTGGTGAAAGAAAAGTCATACCCGCCGACCGGGATATCCACGATCGTGTTGATATGGAACTGGTGGATCGGATCGACCTTGTCGGCAGCCACGTCTTCGTCCTCGTCGAGCCGCAAGCGGCTTGTGTTGTCGGCGCCGGATGACGCCAGGTACTACTTTTTCGGACGAGGCTTTTCACCTTGTCCGAAGTCGGCAACCAGTCCTGCCGAACGCAGGACATTAAGTATGCCTGCGCCGAAGCCCAGAAGCAGGAAAACGATCAGGCCCCATGGCGAAGTTCCCGCCATCCGGTCGATGAACCAGCCAATGCCGATCCCGACCGCTATCCCGGCGATGAACTCGCTGGATAGCTTGAAAGCCTGGGCGTAGCCTGACGAGCGTCCGCCCTTGCCCCTTCCGTCTTCCCCCTCGGGCCCGTCCGGCAGTCTTGATGCAAGCGATGCCTCAAGGTCACGCCGGCGGCGCTCAAGATCGTCGTCACGAGCGGCTGCAAGCCTCCGTTCCGGGCCTTGCCTTCCGGTTCCGCCTGGCCTTTCTTCTCCGGCCATCGCAACCTCCATGCCCGGGCCAGACGCCACTGGCCGCCCGCTCTCAAGTCGCGCGCAACATAGTTAGAGGGCATGTTTCCGTCAAGCCACGCCGCGGAAACATTGAGGAAGGATATTGATAATGAATATCAATATCTTATCCAGGTGCGACATCGTGCCCGGCAATCGTCGGCGCACGGTTCTGCGGCATCTTGCGCAGGCGGGGCCATTTGGACGCGCGCCGAAGACGGGAATCCGGCCGATCAGCTCCAGCCGCCGCCATAGGTACGGTAGAAGATGTGCAGTCCAATCTTGACCATTTTGTGCATCGAGCGAGCCCAGCCGGGGCGGACATAGGCTGCGTAGTAATGGGTGGAGGAGCCGACTTCGGGCAGGAAGATCTTGCCTGCGGTCACTGCCAGCGCAATTTCCTTGGCGATCTTGTAGTGGGAGGGCTCGGTAACGACATCCTTCTTGCCATCGCAGGCGAAGGAGAACTGGCATGCATTGCGCCAGTGGGAGTTCTGGTAGACGACGCCGCAGATGGTGTTCGGATAAGCGGGGTTGCGCACGCGGTTCAGCACCACCTGCGCCACCGCTGCCTGCCCGCGCAGCGACTCGCTACGCGCCTCGAAATAGATCGCATTGGCAAGGCATGCCTGTTCCTTCTCGGAGAAGACGCTGGGTGGGAGCGGGTTGCGCATCCAGCTGTGGTCTCCCTTTCCGACCGGCGGAATAAAACGGCCGTCATTAGGGTCGTCCTCCTGCAGCAAGGCTGTGAAGGGCGATATGGCTGCGTAGTCGGGTTCGGGCGGCAAATACGCCGTGGCCAGCACGTCGGCCCGTTCGTTAGTGACCAGCGAAGCCAGCATCGACGGCACGCCCCTGGCCTTCTTCTCCTCCTGGCGCAAATGAAAGGAAGAGGCGATCTCCACCTCCTTGCCCTTGATATCGGGCTTGGCGAAGGTGAGCTTCAGGCCGCTGTCCATTGCTGGCCGCAGCAGCGAGGATGTGCGCTGGAAAATCGAGCCGGCGGAAAAGTTCTTCGGAGGCGCGACGGGAGCGACCTGGAGAATGCGGTCCTGCTTGCCGGACCGCACGATGCGGTCCTCGTCCGGGATTTCATCGGCAATCCCGCTCTTGCTCTTGAAGGCGACCGCGCCCACGCCGGGCAGTTCAACACCCGAGCCGGAAAGCCTGGCGGCCACCGAACCGGTGACAGCGCTACTATCCGCAAACGGCATTTCCGCCACATGGACGGAGCCGGCGACGGACTTTTCGATAACGGCGTTCCAGCGGGTTCCGTCACGCTCCAGCCCCGAAACCAGGCTCGTCATGTCCTGATAGGCGGCTACGGTGGGGAAGCCGATCCAGATACCCAAACCCAGCAGACAGGGAGAGAGCAAGGCGCGCTTTTTCTCACCGGCGGCAGCGGCGAACCGCTTGAAAAGACGTCGATGCACCGAAGACTCTCCAGAACGCAGACTGATTTCACTGGAGAGCAACGATGCCGCGTTAACCTTGATGGAGCGTTAACCGGCCGGCGAAGAATGAAGCTTTGTCAGCTCGGATCCGCCGAAGGCTGAGTTACGAAAACACCATCCGTCCGGCCGGTTCGGGGTTTGCGAAGGGGTCAGGCCGGCATGCCGCCGCGGCCTGCTCGCTGTGCTGCTGCAGACGCCATCACCGGTGGGGCGTCCTCGAGTATTCGCGCGGATTTGGCGAAGCCGGCGAAAGCGTTGCGCGCAGCGCTGAGAGGATAGTCGCTATCGAATGCGCGCTGGCATGCGCGAAGCGCAGTATGGAAGATGGGACCGCGCCGTTGCTGGGGCCATTCGTACAGGAATTCCAGTGCGTCCTCCAAACAGAAGATTTCCCGCACGAGACGATTTCCGTCCTTGACGAAAACGGGACTGTCGAACGTTCGTTCGCTCATCAGGACCTCCAATGGATGAACGGGTTGGTGGTTTCTCGGCAACCGCCGTCCGCAGCGGGCGGTCGCAACCGATAATGTAAAATTGGGAAGTGCCCGTTCAAGGTTGGGCGGGGGAAGGGGCTCAGCCCTTCCTGCGCGCCCGACCAGCGAACGGGTTTTCGGAAGCGCGCAGCGCCACGCGGATCGGTACGCCGGGCATGTCGAAGGCGTCGCGCAAACTGTTGACCAGATAGCGCACATAGGACTGCGGCATGACCTCAGGTCGCGAGCAGGAGACGACGAAGCCGGGCGGCCGGGTCTTGACCTGCGTGATGTATTTGATCTTGAGCCGGCGGCCCGCGACTGCCGGAGGCGGATGGCGGGCAAGGATGCCCTCCAGCCAGCGATTCAGCCGACCGGTCGAAATACGGCTGTTCCAGACCTTGTGCGTGCGAAGAACGGCGTCCATGAGCTTGTCGAGCCCGCGACCCGTTTCAGCAGAAACAGGAACCGCCTGAACCCCGCGCACCTGTGGCAGCAGGCGCTCCGTCTTCTCGCGCAATTCGGCAAGTGCGGCCTGCGGGTCGTCGATCAGGTCCCATTTGTTGAAGGCAATGACCGGGGCGCGCCCCTCACGCACGACCAGGTCGGCGATCTGAAGATCCTGCTTCTCGAAGGGAATGGTGGAGTCGAGCACGACCACGACCACTTCCGCGAAACGTATCGCGCGCAGCCCATCCGCAACCGAAAGCTTTTCCAGCTTTTCCTGCACCTTGGCCTTGCGGCGCATGCCGGCCGTGTCGAACAGCCTGATGCGGCGGCCGCGCCAGGTCCAGTCGACCGAGATGGAGTCGCGCGTGATGCCGGCCTCCGGACCAGTCAGCAGCCGTTCCTCGCCGATCAGCGTATTGATCAGCGTCGATTTTCCGGCATTCGGCCGTCCCACGACGGCAATGCGAAGCGGCTTGCTCTCGTCATAGGCCAGGTCTTCTGAATCCGGGTCGGCAATATCCTCGCCAATCAGGGCGTCGCCTCCTCCGGCTTCATCGTCCGTATCGCCGTCTTCGCCCAGTGTCCGTTTCTCGCCCAGCGCGGCGATGATCGCCTCGCGCAGATCGGGCAGACCCTGGCCGTGTTCGGCTGAAATCGGCACAGGTTCGCCCAGGCCAAGCTCCCAGGACTCGAGAAATCCGGCTTCCGATCCTCGCGATTCCGCCTTGTTGGCGACCAGGATGACGGGCTTGCCCGAGCGCCGCACGATCTCCGCGAAGGCGCGGTCGTCTGGCATCAGGCCGGCCTTGGCATCGACCAGGAAGAAAATCAGATCCGCTTCGCCAATGGCGATTTCGGTTTGTGCGCGCATGCGCCCAGGCAATGAATCTGCCGGCGCATCCTCAAAGCCTGCCGTGTCGATGACGTCGAAGGAAAGGTCGTACAGCCGCGCCGCGTGCCTGCGCCTGTCGCGAGTGACGCCGGGCGTATCGTCGACAAGCGCCAGCTTCCTGCCGGCAAGCCGATTGAAAAGCGTCGATTTGCCGACATTGGGCCGGCCTATGATGGCGACGGTGAACGTCATCTGTGAAGGCGGCGGCCTATGATGCGCCGTCCGCCGGCGCGTCGCCGGAGCCGCGAATGAGCTCGGCCATCAGCGTCGCCCGCTGGCGAAGGTTCTGCGGCGCGGCCTGATCGGCCGCAATCTGGTCGAACAGCGCCAGGGCCTCTGCCGCCTTGCCTTCCTTCCAGGCGGACAGGCCAAGGGCCTCGCGCGCGCTGTGGCGCAGTTCGTTCGTGTCCGCAGTCAGCGGCTCGACCCGGGATGACACGTCCGCATAGGTGCCATGATCGACGAGAAGCAGCGCGGCGCGCAGACGCGCCATGTCGCGGATGGCGGTGGCAATGCCTTTATCGGCTGCCACGGCGTCGAACTCCTTGATGGCGCCTTCGAAGTCGCCCTCGTCGGCCTTTACGGTCGCCGCGCGCATCCTCGCCAGCACGGGATAGGCGCCATATCCTTCTTCCTCAAGCTTGCCGAAGGCAGCGATTGCCTCGTCGGTCTTCCCCTCATTGGCAAGTTGCAGGGCCGCCAGGAAAGCATCGCCTGAGGCGTTCGCTCTGCTTTCTACCCAGTAGCGGTATCCCACAAAGGCGGCAGTGCCGAGGACAATCGCGGTCGCGACGCCGATCACCAGAAAGCCATAACGCTCCCATAGCAGGCGGGCCCGTTCTTTCCGGTATTCCTCGTTTACCTCGCGGATAAAGCTGTCGTCCGACATTGATAACCGTTCCTGCCGCCGCGCCCCTGGTGAGCCCGCGTTTTAGCGGAAATTTGCGGACAGGGAAGGGGCGCGGTCAAAAAAGCCGGGAAGTCCCTCAGCCGGCCGGCAAGGTTTTGCCTTTCTGCTCCAGGTAGCGACGGTCGATTTCGGGCAGCGGTGCGCCCTCCAGTGTGGCCTCGAAGGCCCGCAGGCGCTTGTGGACCGATTGCAGCTCGACGATGGTCGACCACGAGTTCAGCAGGAATTGCAGCGAATTGGTTACCCGGCCGAAGGCATTGGAAATCTGATTGAGCGCGCCGAAGGTGATCTTGTGCGCCACCAGCGAAGGCCCAAGGATGATGAAGGAGAAGATATTGTCGGCCTGGAGGTAGGTGTAACGGACGACATTGAAATAGATGTAGTGGAAGTAGAGCCGAAAGTAGTTCTCGCGCACCTTGTCGAAAAGCTCGGCGGTCGTTTCCGGCTGGGCGCGGTCGTCATGGTCCTCGCCATAGACGAGTTCCTTGCGATATGCCGCTTCGACGCGCTGATTGCGGAATTGCAGGCCCGGCAGCTTGATGCCAGCCAGCATCACCGAAAGCGTGCCGAACAGGCACCAGGCTAGGGCGGCGATCACGAGAGGCTGTGGAACCGCGCCGATGATAGGCAGTTCGGTGATGTGCTGCTGTAGCTGGATCATGACCGGCAGGAAAGCGATCAACGTCATGATGGCCTGGACAAAGGAAGAGCCAAGATCCTCCATGATCTGGGAGAACCGCATCGTGTCCTCCTGTACGCGCTGCGAGGCGCCTTCGATGTGGCGAAGGCGGGGCCAGTAGGCCATGAAATAGTCGTTCATCGCCGTGCGCCAGCGGAAGATCCAGTGACTGACGATGAAGGCATTGACCACCGAAACATTCATTCCGACCAGGGCAAGCCAGGCAAAGCTGGCAGCGCCGCGGTAGAATTCGCCGGCTGTCGATTCAGTCGTGCCCGCCATCAAGCCCTGCACATAGTCGAAGAAGGGCCCGTACCAGTTGTTTACCGCTACGCTGACCTGAACGTTGAAATAGATCAGGAAAAGGATAAGCGCGCTGACGAGGATCGACCAGTTCTGCCACGGATGCGGGGCGTACCAGCGCCAGAAGCCATAGAAGGTCGCCACGCCCAAGACAAAATAGATATAGAACCACAGGAACGGCTTGGAGAGAAAGACCGTGATGCCGATGATCGGCGGCGTCCCGGGAGGGTCCTGAGGCAGGCCGATCAGGGCTCCGAATTCAGCGCCGCCGAAGAACCACAGCAGGATGAGCAGGAGCGACCAGCCGGCTGCGCTGAGGAAGAACAGCTTCGGCTTCGGAAAAAAGGAAACAAACACTCGGCAATTCCTTTGTCGCGGACGCGGCGATTCGCGCGCATAAAGTCACAGATTTTGCGGCAAAGAAATGGTCGGCACACAATCGACGTTACCAAAGGTGCTGCACTGCCGTTTTTCGCGCGCCTTGCGGTCAGCGGTCCATGCGTGCCGACCAGGCCAGGGCGCCTGAGGCCAGGAGCATCATTGCTGCCAGAATGGATGGGAGGAAGAAGGAGCCGGAGTGCTCCGCCATCACTCCGGCAACGATCGGTCCGACAATCTGGCCGACGCCGAAGGATGCGGTCATGAGTGCAAATACCCGCCGTGGCGCCAGCGGCGCCAGTTGCCTTCCCTTTTGCAGGCCGAGTGCGGTAACGGCGATGAAGGTGCCGCCGAGCAACACGCCGGCGACGAGCGGCCCGGCATGACCGCCCATCGCCACGCTGGCGGCGACGCCAAGGGCTTCGGTCAGGCAGCCGGCCGCATAGGCACCATATATGCCGATCTTGCCGGCGATCCATTGCCATAGCCACACTGACGGAAAGGCCGCCAGGCCGGCTGCCATCCAGACTGCCGTCTCGAACACGCGCCCGGCGCCACCCTGCCGCACGATCGCGACAAGGAATGTGGCTGTCACCACATAACCAAAGCCGAACAGCCCATAGGCGACGATCATCTTCATCAAGGCGCGGCTTCTCGGCAGGCGGGGTTCGCGTCCTGGCACGCCGTTGGGAAGCGGGCCTCGGTCGATCATTCGCGCCACGGCCGCCAGGGCGAGAGCCGACAGGGCAGCTGACCAGAACCAGCCCGCCTGCCATTCGGCGTTCATGCTCACCAGGATTGTCATCAACGCCGAGGAGATGGCGATGCCAAGGCCGACTCCGCCGAAATGGAGCGCCTGCAAGTCCTCCAGGGTGGCGGCGGTGAGATGGCTGAAGACGATCGAGGCGAGGAAAACCATGACGAAGGCGCTGGCCACGCCTGCCACGAAGCGGATGACGATGAAGGTGGCGAGATCGCTGGTCAATCCCATCGCGGCGCCAAGCACGGTGCTGATCGCAAGGGCGCCCAGCATCAGCTTCCGCTCGTGACCATGGGCCCAGCCCCCTGCGGCTACGAAAGCGCCTGCGAGGTAGCCCAGATAGTTGGCCGATGCGATCAGGCCCGCATCGGAGGCCGAGATATGCAGCGCTTCCATCATGCCGGGTAGTATGGGTGTATAGACGAAGCGGCCGATGCCCATGGCGGCAGCCATTGCGAGCATGCCGGCAAATGCGAAGCGGAGCGGATTGGCGGGAGCGTCCATCGCCGCGCACAATATGTATGCCGCACCTGCGAACAAACCGCTTTGCATTGGGCCAAGGATGGAAAGCGCAAGGGCGCGGGTTTATGTAAGCCTATCGGATTTGTTTCTCACGAGCACAAACAGGCACCTGCCAATGACAACTCATCAGCGCGATTTCTCCGCTCTCGTCGACCCTGTGAAGCTGGACCGTCTGGCCGAGATAGCGATCAAGGTCGGGCTTCAGTTGCAGCCCGGTCAGGACCTTGTGCTGACTTCCTCCATTGCCGCCCTGCCGCTTACCAGGAAGATCGTCGAACACGCCTACAGGGCGGGTGCAGGCCTGGTGACGCCGATCTTCACCGACGACGAGATCACGCTGGCTCGGTTCCGCCACGGCCAGGATGCCGGCTTCGACCGCGCCGCCGGCTGGTTGTATGAAGGCATGGCGAAAGCCTATTCCGAAGGCGCCGCGCGGCTGGCGGTCCGTGGCGAAGACCCCTCGCTCCTGTCTGGCCAGGACCCGGCACGGGTTGCCCGCGCCAACAAGGCTGTTTCCATCGCCTCCAAGCCGGCCATGGAGAAGATCACCGGTTTCGACATAAACTGGACGATCGTTGCCTATCCGGAGCTCGCATGGGCCAGGCAGGTGTTTCCAAACGAGAGCGACGACGTTGCGGTGGCGAAGCTGGCGGATGCGATCTTCGCGGCCAGCCGCGCCGATGGCGACGATCCGATCGGCGCGTGGAAGGCGCACAATGCGGCCCTGCGCGAGCGCACGCAATGGCTCAACGGGCACGGTTTCCATGCGCTGCGTTTCACCGGGCCGGGAACCGACCTCACCGTCGGGCTTGCGGACGGCCATGAATGGATGGGCGGAGCTTCTGTGGCCAGGAATGGCGTGACCTGCAATCCGAACATACCCACCGAGGAAGTTTTCACCACGCCTCATGCGCGGCGCGTCTCCGGGCATGTGCGCAGCACCAAGCCGCTTTCCTACCAGGGCACTCTGATCGACGATATTTCGGTGCGCTTCGAAGAGGGACGCATTGTGGAGGCCAGCGCATCCAAGGGAAGGGATGTGCTGGAAAAAGTGCTGGATACCGATGAGGGCGCACGCCGGCTGGGCGAGGTTGCGCTGGTGCCGAACTCCTCGCCGATCTCGCGCAGCGGTATTCTGTTCTACAATACTCTGTTCGACGAGAACGCCTCCTGCCACATCGCTCTCGGCCAGTGCTACGCCAAATGCTTTGTCGACGGCGCGAACTTGACCGAGGAAGAGATCACCGCGCGGGGCGGCAACAAGAGCTTCATCCACATCGACTGGATGATCGGCTCCGGCGAGGTGGACGTGGACGGCATCCGGAAGGACGGCTCCACGGTGCCGGTCATGCGCAAGGGCGAATGGGCCTGATCATGACGGACCTTCAGGTAAAGCGCGTGTACGATCCGCCGGATCCGTCGGACGGCGCGCGCGTCCTTGTCGACCGGCTTTGGCCGCGGGGCCTGACCAAGGAGAAGGCGAAGCTTGATCTCTGGCTGAGGGAGATCGCGCCGAGCGATGATCTGCGCAAGCGGTTCCGGCATGAACCGGAACTCTGGGAGGAATTCCAGCGGCACTACCATGACGAACTGAGGGGCAGGGCGGAGGCCGTCGGGCAGCTGAAACAGCTTGCGGCAAAGGGAAGGGTGACTCTTCTCTACGCTGCGCAGAACCAGACATACAATAACGCTGTTGCGCTGGCGAACTGGCTGCGGAAAAGGGGTTGAATGCCAGGCGTGCAGGACCGCCGCCATAGTGCCGGCCTGTCAGGGGCAGAAAAAATTCCTTCGAGGCCTTCCCAGTTTCTTTGAGTGTGGAACTATCCGCGGGCGGCGATGGTTTCCTCGGCATCGGCGCGAACCAGACCGGCCTGACGGCAAGCCTCGATGAATTGACGAATCAGTGCGGCGGCGAGCGGGAAACTTCGACGACTTCGGCCTTTGCCTTCATCATCGTGCCGCCGGTCTTCTTCTTCTCGTTGCAGGCATATTTATGCGCGGCCTGCTGGCCGGCTCGGCTAAAGGAGGGTGAATTATGGAGAGCGCCTTGCCAAAAGCCCAGGTTCCCATGCAGGCGCCCGACCGCGACTGGTGGCGCGGGGCGGTGATCTACCAGATCTATCCGCGCTCCTTCCAGGACACGAATGGCGATGGGATAGGCGACCTCAGGGGCATAACCGCTCGTCTGCCCTATGTCGCCGACCTCGGCGTGGACGCCATCTGGATTTCCCCCTTCTTCAAGTCTCCGATGAAGGATTTTGGCTACGACGTCACCGACTATTGCGATGTCGACCCCATGTTCGGCACGCTGGCCGATTTCGACGCGCTGGTGGCCGAGGCGCATCGGCTCGGTCTCAAGGTCATGATCGACGAGGTTCTGTCGCACACATCGGACCAGCATCCCTGGTTCAAGGAAAGCCGCTCCAGCCACACAAATCCGAAAGCCGACTGGTATGTCTGGGCGGACCCGAAGCCGGACGGCACGCCGCCCAACAACTGGCTGTCGATCTTTGGCGGGCCGGCCTGGGAATGGGACACGACACGCCGGCAATATTATCTGCACAACTTCCTGGCCCAGCAGCCGGACCTCAATTTCCACAATCCGGAAGTCCAGGACGCATTGCTCGACGTCACGCGGTTCTGGCTCGACCGGGGCGTCGACGGTTTCAGGCTGGATACCATCAATTTCTATTTCCATAGCCAGGGACTGGAGGACAATCCGCCGCTGCCGCCTGAACTGCGCAACGACCAGACCGCGCCTGCCGTCAATCCCTACAACTATCAGGATCACCTCTACGACAAGAGCCGGCCGGAAAATCTTGCCTTCCTCGAACGGTTCCGTGCGCTGCTCGATGAATATCCGGCTGCCGCCGCAGTCGGCGAGGTGGGGGATTCCCAGCGCGGGCTTGAGATTGTCGCTTCCTATACGCAGGAAACAAAGACCGGGAGATTGTGTAACGCATTCGTTTTCTTGCCCC
>QGUU01000322.1 GCA_003242525.1 Pseudomonadota bacterium
ACACGGCCTGCCCCCCCATCCCCCCTACACGCGAGGTCACACTTTGGCGTTCGCCACGGAACCTCTGCAATACAACCTCGGTCGTATAGCGGTCCTGGCCGTTCTGATCCTGCCATTTGCGGGTCTGCAACTGACCCTCGACATAGACCTTCATTCCCTTTTTCAGGTACTGCTCGGCTACCTTGGCGAGCTGTTCATTGAAGACCACGACGTTGTGCCATTCCGTCTTTTCCCTCCGCTCGCCGGTATTCTTGTCGCGCCAGGTTTCTGACGTGGCCACACGGAAGCTCACGACCGGGTCACCCGAATTCAGCCGGCGGACTTCGGGATCGGCGCCGAGATTTCCCACCAGAATAACCTTGTTTACGCTGCCAGCCATGACACTTCTCCACGCTCGTCCAGAACCAGTGCTGTCGCACCTTACAGCCTATGGCAGCGACCTGCCCGCACGCGCGCTGCTTTCCCACAACTGTTTAACTGTTTTTGTTCTCTTTCTGTTCTATTTCTTGTCTCCCCAACCGTCAAGGCTGCTGAAGCGGGCGGCAGGTCGCCCGGTTTCACGCTACCAGCGCGCTCGGGGCGGTGCGGTCCAGCGTGGCAGTTGATCTCGTGAAGGAGACGACAGGAATGCGGGCAATAAATGGCCGAGTCCCGGCGTTTTCACGATCAGATCAGCGTTGCCACCGTTCGGCTGCGCGTTCGTCGCTCTCCCGGGCTTCGACCCATTCGCCTTCTCGACCGTCGACGCCGAATTCCTTCTTCCAGAACGGAGCGCGCGATTTCAGATAATCCATGAGAAAGTCGGCGGCCTCGAAGGCTGCCCGCCGATGGGTTGAAGCGCACGCAACGAGGACGATGTTCTCCCCGGGGGCGATGCGCCCATACCGGTGGATGACCGTCAGCCCCTGCAGGGGCCAGCGTGCCAGCGCCTCATGGGCCACGCGGCTTATCTCCCCTTCTGCCATTCCGGGATAGTGTTCCAGCTCCAGCGCAGAAAGCCGCCCCTCCTCGTCTCGACACATGCCCAGAAAGGTCACGACGGCACCTATGTCCGTGCGGCCGGCAGTCAGGGCCTCGACCTCTCCAGCCATGTCGAAGTCCCCGGGCTGAACGCGCACAACCGGCACGACGGGAGCCATCTCTTCAGCCCCCGGTCATGGGCGGGAACAAGGCAATTTCCCTTGCGCCCTCCAGCCTTTCCCGGTGGTCGACATGCTCCTGGTCGATGGCTACGCGGATCACGTCGGGATGCTGCAAGGCATGCTCATACTGCTCGCCACGCGTTCTAAGCCACGACAGCAGATCCGCGACGGTCTTGACCTCGGCCGGAAGGTCCACGTCTTCCTGAGTCTTACCGATACGTTCTCGGACCCAGGCAAAATAGATGAGCCTCATGGCATCACTCTTCCACAATGTGCTTCAGGCCGGCGCGGAAATAGTCGTAGCCGGTATAAAGCGTGACAATGGCGGCGATCCACAACAGCACCAGGCCGGTTTGGGTGACATGCGGGAAGATCTTGTCGCCAGCGGGGCCGACCAGCAGGAAGGCGATCGCGATCATCTGGATTGTCGTCTTCCATTTGGCGAGTTGGGTAACCGGAACCGAGACCTTGAGCGCAGCAAGATACTCCCGCAGGCCGGAGACCAGGATTTCGCGGCACAGGATAATGATTGCGGCCCATAGCGACCAACCGGCTATTCCGGCGTGATGTCGGTCCGTATCGGCAGCCAGTAGCAGGAGGCACGTCGCCACCAGGAGCTTGTCTGCGATCGGGTCCAGCATCCTGCCGATATTGGATGTTTGTTTCCATGCCCGTGCCAGATAGCCGTCGAGATAGTCGGTAATGGAAGCAGCGACAAAGATGACCAGCGCAGACCAGCGGGCGAAATCGCTCGATTTCAGATGACCCTCGAGAAAAAAGCACAGGACCACAAGCGGAACCGCGAGGATCCGGGCATAGGTGAGCATGTTGGGCAGATTAAACGCGCGCTTCGTCATCATCCGCTACCTTCAACGACTCCGTTACTCAAATCAGAAGGCCCCGCCGCGGGTCAACTGCCGAATGGCACGATGTGTCCGCTCGCTCCTCAGAGCAGAGGGTCTTACCGCTCGTGGAAGTGATCATAAATGGTGCGCGCCACGGTTTCGGAAATACCGTCTACCTGCATAAGGTCTTCCACCGCAGCCCGGCTCACGGCCTTCGCCGTACCAAAATGCAGGAGCAGAGCGCGCTTGCGCGTGGGGCCCACGCCGATGATCTCGTCGAGCGGGCTCTTCACCATCTCCTTCTTGCGCCGGGCCCGATGCGAACCGATGGCGAAGCGATGCGCCTCGTCACGCAGCCGCTGGACGAAATAGAGCACCGGATCGCGTACAGGCAGGGTGAATGAGGGCCGCCCCTCCATGAAAAACCTTTCTCGTCCCGCCTCGCGATCCTGGCCCTTGGCGATGCCGATGGCAACGACGCGGTCCGCAACCCCAAGATCGGCGAGGATCGCCCGCACAGCGGACATCTGCCCCTGGCCGCCATCGATAAGGATAACGTCCGGCCAGGCCGGGAACCCATTCCCAGCCGCGTCCTCGTCCCCAGCCGGCTTTTCGGGCGCCTCATCGCCATGTTCCCGAACAAGGCGGGAAAATCGCCGTTGCATCACTTCCCGCATCATCCCGAAATCGTCGCCCGGCGTGATGTCGGTGGAGCGGATGTTGAACTTCCGGTACTGGCTCTTCACGAACCCTTCCGCCCCGGCCACGATCATTGCGCCGACGGCGTTCGTGCCCATGATATGGGAGTTGTCATAGACCTCGATACGGCGCGGCACCCGTTCCAGCCCGAAGGTCCTGGCGAATCCTTCCAGCAGCCGCGCCTGCGTCGACGTCTCCGCAAGCCGCCGAGCGAGGGCCTCGCGCGCATTCTGCATGGCATGGGCCGTAAGATCCTTCTTCTCACCGCGCATAGGAACGGCAATGGTAACCTTGCGGCCGGCCCGCGCAGACAAGGCCTCGGCCAACAGATTCTGCTCGTCCACCTCGTGAGAAAGCAGGATCGTGCGCGGCGCGGGCTTGTCGTCATAGAACTGGGCCAGAAAGGAACCGAGCACGGCGGAAGCCTCCAGCGCCGGATCCGCCTTGGGAAAATAGGCGCGATTGCCCCAGTTCTGGCCCGTGCGGAAAAAGAAGACCTGTATGCAGACCTGACCGCCTTCCTGGTGGATAGCGAAAACGTCAGCCTCCTCCACTGCCTGCGTGTTGATGCCCTGGTGGCTTTGCACATGCGCCAGGGCAGCCAAACGATCGCGAAAGATCGCCGCCCGCTCGAAGTCCAGCTCCTCGGCCGCCTGCTGCATGGCTTGCGCCATCTCCGTCTTCACCTTCTGGCTGCGGCCCGAGAGAAAGTTCCGCGCCTCATCTACCAGCGCCGCATATGCGCCATGCGAGATCTCGCCGGTGCAAGGAGCCGCGCAGCGCTTGATCTGATAGAGCAGGCAAGGCCGAGTGCGGTTCTCGAAAAAGGAATCCGTGCAGCTTCTGAGCAGGAATGCGCGCTGAAGCGCGTTGATCGTGCGCCCGACCGCCTGAGCCGAGGCAAAGGGGCCGAAATAGTCGCCCTTACGCGAGCGCGCCCCGCGGTGCTTGTATACGCCCGGGGACGAGTGGTCGCTTGTGATGAGGATGTAGGGAAAGGACTTGTCGTCACGCAACAGAACGTTAAACCGCGGGCGCAACCTCTTGATAAGATTAGCCTCAAGCAGAAGCGCCTCTATCTCCGTCCGGGTAACGACGAACTCCATGGTCGCCGTCTCGCGCACCATGCGGCCGATGCGGTCGGTGTGAAATCGGCCCTGCGCGTATTGCCCAACCCGCTTCTTCAGCGAGCGCGCCTTGCCCACATAAAGCACATCGCCTTGGGCATTCATCATGCGGTACACGCCGGGCGCATTTGGCAGCCGCTTCACCAGCGCC
>QGUU01000323.1 GCA_003242525.1 Pseudomonadota bacterium
AGAAGCCGCAGGTGGCGCCGTATTCCGGCGACATGTTGCCGATGGTGGCACGGTCGGCCAGCGTCATGTTGGACAGGCCGGGGCCGTAGAATTCGACGAACTTGCCGACGACGCCCTTCTTGCGCAGCATCTGGGTGACGGTGAGCACCAGGTCGGTGGCCGTAACGCCTTCCTTCAGCTTGCCGGTGAGGCGGAAGCCAATCACCTCAGGCAGAAGCATGGAGACGGGCTGCCCCAGCATGGCCGCTTCGGCCTCGATGCCGCCCACGCCCCAACCGAGCACGCCCAGGCCGTTTATCATGGTGGTGTGGGAATCGGTGCCCACGCAGGTATCGGGGTAGGCAACCGTCTCGCCATTTTCCGTGTTGGTCCAAACAACCTGGCCGAGATATTCGAGATTGACCTGGTGGCAGATGCCGGTGCCGGGCGGAACAACGCGGAAATTTCGGAAGGCCTGCTGGCCCCATTTGAGGAATTTGTAGCGCTCTTCGTTGCGCTTGTATTCGAGCTCGACATTGCGGGCAAATGCCATCGGCGTGCCGAACTCATCGACGATGACCGAGTGGTCGATGACCAGATCGACCGGCACCAGCGGATTGATCTTCTCCGGATCGCCGCCGAGCGCCTTGATGCCATCGCGCATAGCCGCGAGGTCCACAACCGCGGGAACGCCGGTGAAATCCTGCATGAGCACGCGCGCCGGCCGGTACGCGATCTCGACGCCTGCCGCACCCTTGTCGTTCAGCCAGGCGGCGACAGCCTGTATGCTCTCCTTGGTGACAGAGCGCCCGTCCTCGTTACGCAGCAGGTTCTCCAGCAGCACCTTCATCGAGTAGGGAAGCTTGGAGACGCCTGCCAGGCCGTTCTTTTCGGCTTCTGTGAGATCGTAGTAGACGTATTCTTTTCCACCCGCGGTCAGGGTGCGGCGGCATTTGAAACTGTCGAGAGATCTGGACACGTGAAACCCCATCTAGTCTGTTGCCTTGTGGGAACGGACTCCGATGGCATGCTCATCACGCGCAAAGGTGCGGGTACGGCCATTTCCGCTGTCCGCTCCCGGGCGCCGTGCCAATGGCACGCACGCCGGTCCGGCGCAATATTGTCTGCCTCCCCCGACCGCTGGGGTTGGTGCCTCGCATATAGAGAAATTTCTAGAATAGTTCTAGAGCGTGTTTGGGTAATTTTGCCGCGTGCAAAATAAAGCGCGGGCAAACCGGGCGAAAGGTACAGAATGCGGCTGGTGGCCGAAAATCTCGGCGGGGAGCGCGGTGGCGAGACGATCTTTGCCGGCGTCAATTTTGCGCTCGCACGCCAGGAGGCTCTGGTGATTACCGGCCGCAACGGTTCGGGCAAATCCACCCTGCTGCGCATCGTCGCCGGATTGTTGCCGGCAGCTCAGGGGATGGTACGGCTGGAAGGCGGAGGCGAGCAGCACCCCACTCTTGCTTCAGCCTGCCACTATCTGGGCCACAACCATGCCATGAAAGCGACGCTCACGGTCGTCGAAAATTTGGCCTTCTGGAGCGATTTCTTTGGAACCCGCGCGCGCGACATTGACGAAGCACTCGACATGGTCGGCCTTCCGGGGATCGGGCACCTACCGTTCGGCTATCTTTCCGCCGGACAGAAACGGCGCGCCGCGATTGCAAGGTTTCTGGTGTCCTACAGGCCCGTCTGGCTGCTTGACGAGCCGACGGCGGCCCTGGACACGGCATCTGCGGAAAGATTCGGAGCCTTCATGCGGGCCCATCTTGAAGACGGCGGAATCATCATCGCCGCAACGCACCAGCCTCTGGGCCTGGACGGTGCAGCGCAATTGAGAATGGACGCAGATGCCTGAGCCTTCCTCCTTCCCGGTCCGGTTGCAACGGGAGGCCGGATGCTAGCCATATTCATCCGGGACCTGCGCCTTTCCGTGCGCGCCGGAGGCGGGGCGCTGATCGGCGTCATCTTCTTCCTGGCCGTCGTGGCCACGATTCCCTTCGGGGTCGGCCCCGACCTGAACCTTTTGTCCCGCATCGGCCCCGCAATCTTGTGGATCGGCGCCCTGCTCGCTTGCCTCCTCGGACTCGATCGCCTGTTCCAGGCCGACCGGGAGGATGGATCCCTCGATCTGCTCGTGATGGAGTCCGACCGGCATATGCTGGCGCTGACCATTCTGATCAAATGCCTCGCCCATTGGACGGCGAGCGTGCTGCCCCTTGCCTTCACAGCGCCCTTGCTGGGCCTGTTCATGAACATGACGCCCAACGCCATCGGCGCCACAACGCTTACGCTCCTCATCGGCACGCCGTTCATGGCGTTCATTGGCGCCGCCGGGGCGGCAGTGGCGGTAACATTGCCGCGCGGCGGACTGCTGATTTCGGTGCTGGTGCTGCCGCTGACGATTCCGGTGCTGATTTTCGGCGTTTCAGCCAGCTATGCGGCGGTGAACGACCCTGCCCCCTTCCTGCCGCCCTTCCTCATCCTATCAGCACTGACACTGTTCTCGGCCGTCATCGGCCCGGCAGCGGCAGCGCTGGCCTTGCGCCATGCAACCGACTGATTTCCAGCAAACGTGACAACGCGGCCGATTGCCGGGTCCTGCCCAGGGGGCTAAGGAGAGGCATGATCGAAAGGAATTTCCGCAACCTCATCGAGGCCCGCATGGTAAAACGGGAAACGCCATGAGTACCCATGCCCTGTATGTTTCGGCCGCCTATGCCATCACGGCCCTGGCGATTGCCGGGCTGATCGGCTGGGTCCTGCTGGACCAGCGGGCGCGCAGGCGCGAGCTGGCCGAACTCGAAGCGGCTGGCATAAGGAGAAGGTCGGACAAAGCCCGGAAACCGGAGGCGGAACGGCCGTGAGCGAGCAGACGCAGAACCACCCGGCGCAGAGCCTGCCGGCGCGACGCCGCCTTTTCCTGCTCCTGCCGCTGGGCGTGTTCCTTGCCCTGGCGGCGGTCTTCCTGATGCAGTTGTTGTCCGGCAGAGACCTGACGGCGGTGCCATCAGCCCTGATCGGACAGCCGGCACCGGCAACAGAGCTTCCGCCTCTGGAAGGAGGCGCCCTGCCCGGGCTCGATTCGCGACAATTCGCCGGACAGGTGACGCTGCTGAACGTCTTTGCCTCCTGGTGCGCGCCGTGCCGCGACGAGCACCCGGTGCTGATGGCGCTCGCCGAGGATGGCCGATATCAGGTGGTCGCGCTGAACTACAAGGACAAGCCCGAGAACGCCCGCCGGTTCCTGGGTGACCTTGGCAACCCATACTCGGCAATCGGCGTGGACCGGACCGGGCGGACCGCCATCGACTGGGGCGTCTATGGCGTGCCGGAAACCTTCCTCATCGGGAAGGACGGCAGGATCGCCTTCAAGCATGTGGGGCCGCTGACGCCGGATGCGGTCAAGAGCACCCTCCTGCCGCAAATCGAGAAGGCCCTGGCGGTGCCAGGCTGAGCCTGGCCTTGGCCCTTCGACGTTGCCGTGGCGGATCAGCCGTAGATCTGCTTGCGCACCTGGTAAAGCATTTCCGCGCGGTTGGCGCGCATGTCGGCGAGATCCCGTTCGGACAGGCTGTTGATTTCGCTTACGAGCTGGTTGTAGCGCCGGCGCCGGTCGATGGACTGGCGGGCTCGGGAGAGGAGGTTGTCAAACATGGCTAACTCCTGGGTTTTCGTTGCGCCGCTGGGCGCGATTGTCCTCCCTGGTCGGAACTCAGCATGACATGGTTATTGTGCATCGCAATAAAAGATGATGCAACGCAGCATTGCTGAAAATGCATGGCGCCGCTCGATAATGCGGGGTCAATCTCGGTGAATCGGGAACCTGCCTCGTCTTTGCCGTGTTTGGGGTTATTGTCTAGAGCGGACGGCCGGACGGCAGGGAAACCGCACGGGGCTGGGAAGGGCCGATGACCTGCCTCTTATACACATTTCCAACCCCCCGAACCCGCACTAAACTCCGTTTCCGTCTT
>QGUU01000324.1 GCA_003242525.1 Pseudomonadota bacterium
GAATATCAATTTGTGGGCAGCCTCGGCGGAACGGCCCGGGCCTTCGCGGCATTAGGTCGTCGGCAGGCCTGCAGGCTCAAGCGGCTCTCGCAAGGCATTTGGCGCAGGTGCCGCGGAATTCGATGACGGCTTTCTTGGGCGCAAAGCCGGAAGACCGGACCCAGTCGTCCAGCTTGTGGCCTATCGCATGGTCGGAGAATTCCGTGACCTGGCCGCATTCGTCGCAGATGGCGAATGCGGTCATGGAATGGCTGTGGCCATCCGCTGCTGCGCAGGCGACAAAGGCGTTCAGGCTCTCCAGACGGTGGACGAAACCTTCCTTCATCAGCGCATCGAGGGCGCGATACACCTGAAGCGGGGCGCGAAATCCGCTCTCCCGCAACTGATCGAGCAGCGTATAGGCGCTGAGCGGACCGCCGGCCGTCTCCAGCTTCTCCAATACGCAAAGCTGATTCCTGGTCAGCGCCGTCCTTGTCGTCATCGTACTGCCCATTTCGGCCCGCCACGGCGGGAGGCCACTCTCCTGACATAGCGGGAACAGGACAAGTTTTCCACCGTGCCCGCGGCGACGAGGCCTTCTAGCGCTAGTGCGCCTCGTCCCAATTATCAGCGGCGCGTGCATCCACCTGCAACGGTACCGACAGGGATACCGCCGGCATGGCGGCATTCTCCATCACGGACCGGACAACCGGAATTGTCGCCTCGACCTCTTCCTCGGCGGCCTCGAAGATCAGTTCGTCATGCACCTGCAGGAGCATACGCGCCGACAGCCCGGCGCGGGCGAGCGCATCGTCCATGCGCACCATGGCGCGGCGGATTATGTCTGCTGCGGTGCCCTGAAGCCGAGCGTTGATCGAGGCGCGCTCGTTGAAGGCGCGCACCGAAGGATTCGGCGAGCGGATTTCAGGATAGTGGATGCGGCGCCCGAAAACGGTTTCGACATAACCCTTCTCGCGCGCATAGGCCTTGGTCTCTTCCATGTAATCGCGAATGGCCGGGAAACGCTCGAAATATTTCTTGATGTAGGCGGCTGCCTCCTCGCGCGGGATCGAGAGCTGGTTGGCCAGGCCGAATGCCGAGATGCCGTAGATGATCCCGAAATTGATGGCCTTGGCGCGGCGGCGCACCTCCGAGGGCATGCCTTCCACCGGCACGCCGAACATTTCGGAGGCGGTGATGGCGTGGATGTCGGCGCCATCGGCGAAGGCCTGCTTCAACTGTGGAATATCGGCGACATGCGCCAGTACGCGAAGCTCGATCTGGCTGTAGTCGGCCGAGATCAGCTTGCTGCCCTTTTCGGCAACGAAAGCGGTCCTGATCTTCCTGCCCTCGGCCGTGCGAACCGGGATGTTCTGCAGGTTGGGATCAGAGGACGAGAGCCTGCCCGTGGTGGTTGCAGCCAGCGCATAGGACGTGTGGACACGTTTCGTGACCGGGTTGATGAAACCGGGCAGCGCATCCGTGTAGGTCGATTTCAGCTTTGTTATCTGTCGCCAATCGACGATCTTGCGGGGTAGGGCGTGGCCCTCCGCGGCGAGTTCCTCCAGAACCCGCGCGGACGTCGTCCATTGTCCGGTTTTCGTCCGGGTAGCGCCGGGCAGGCCCATGCGGCCGAACAATATGTCGCCGAGTTGCTTGGGCGAGCCAATGGTGAATCGTTCGCCGGCGAGCGCGTAGATCTCGTCCTCCAGCCGCGCGGCGCCTTGCGCGAGTTCTCCCGACAGGCGCGCAAGGATCTGCCGGTCGACGGAGATTCCACGCTGCTCCATTCGCGCCAGCACCGGCACCAGAGGCCGCTCCAACCTTTCATAGATGGAGACGAGGCCGTGGGCGGCCAGCCGTGGCTTCAGCACCAGCCACAGGCGCAGCGTCACATCCGCGTCCTCCGCCGCGTAGCAGGTGGCCTTGTCCAGGGGCACCTGGTGGAAGCCTATGAAGCTCTTGCCCGAGCCGGCGACGTCCTTGAACGCCATGGGCTTGTGCCCGAGCCATTTCTCGCAGAGGTAATCCAGTCCGTGGCCGCCCGGCGTGCCGGCGTCGAGCACGTATGAAATCAGCATGGTGTCGTCATAGGACACCACGTCCACGCCATGCCGCTGCAAGATCACCAGATCGTACTTGATGTTCTGCGCGATCTTGAGGACGGATGCGTCCTCCATGAGAGGCTTGATCGCGGCCAGCGCCTCGCGGATGGGGATCTGGCCTTCAACCAGCCCGCCGCCCAGCAGGTCGTCCTGCCCATTCCTGTGGCCAACCGGGACATAGGCGGCGTGGCCGGGCCGGATGGCAAGCGAGAAGCCGCACAGTTCCGCCTGCATGGGATCGAGCGAGGTCGTCTCGGTATCGAAGGCGACGATACCGGCTTCCCGGGCCCCCTTCACCCAACGCTGAAGGGTTTCGAGATCGCGGATGCATTCATAGGCGCTGGCATCGATCCTGTTGGCCACCGCCGCTTCGGCGCGCATGGCCGAAAGCAGGGAGGGTGAGGGTCCCTGTTCCTTCTCGGAAGCAGACATGGCTGCGGCGTCGCCATCGCCACCGGACGGCGCCTCGGGCGGGGGCATGCCGGCGCCGACATCTGGTCCGTGCGCCGTGTCGGCTCGTTCCACGACGACCGTCGCCGGCTCTATTTCACTGGCATCCGTGCCCGTCGCTTCGGCCACGCGGCGAGTCAGTGAAGAGAATTCCATTGCCTTCAGGAAGGCGATAAGTTTCGGTCCATCCGCTGGCTGCAGGACGAGCTCGTCCAGCTCCTGGCCAGGCTCCAACGGTACGTCGTTCTTCAGCCTTACCAACTCGCGCGAGATGCGCACCTTGTCCGCATTGTCGATGACCGATTGCCGCCGCTTGTCCTGCTTGATCTCGGAAGCGCGCGCAAGCAGCGTGTCGAGGTCCCCGAACTGCTCCAGCAGTTGCGCGGCTGTCTTGGGGCCGATGCCAGGCACGCCCGGCACGTTGTCGATCGAATCTCCCGTCAGGGCTTGCAGGTCGACCATTTTTTCGGGCGGCACGCCCCATTTTTCGATCACCTCGGGAATCCCGATCTGCCGGTCTTTCATGGGGTCGTACATGGAGACACATGGCCCGACGAGCTGCATCAGGTCCTTGTCGGACGAAATGATCGTCGCATCCCCTCCGGCTTCGCACGCAAGCCGGCAATAGGTGGCGATGAGGTCGTCTGCTTCGTATCCCTCCATTTCAATGCAGGGCAGGCCAAAGGCGCGCGTCGCCTCGCGGATTAGGCCGAATTGCGGGATGAGGTCCTCCGGCGGCGCCGTGCGGTTGGCCTTGTATTCTGGATAGAGATCGTTGCGGAACGTCTTGGATGAGTAGTCGAAAATGACGGCGAAGTGGGTGGGAGTGATGCCGAGATCCGTGTTCCGCGCCTCGCGAAGCAGCTTCCACAGCATGTTGCAGAAGCCGGCAAGCGCGCCCACCGGCAACCCATCGGACTTGCGGGTCAAGGGCGGCAAGGCGTGATAGGCGCGGAAAATGTAGCCTGAGCCGTCAACGAGAAAGAGATGATCGCCTTTTTTCATGGGCAACGGATAGCGCGATGAGGCGGCGCGGTCCATGGCTAAGGAGATTTGCAACGGGAGTACCGGCAACCTCCTGACAGGAGGAGTCAGCTTCTCACGGCCATGTTACAAAGATGTAATGTTCGTGCCCTTGAATCGCCATGTTCACGGCCCCAGATAGCTGGCATCGGCAATGTTTTCGCCGAAGTCCGGAACAGGGCCCGTCCCCCGCCTATGCCCGGACACCTGCGGCAGCCTACCCCCTCTCCGGGCTGCCGCATTGTTTCGAGTAGGGCCGCCGTGGTTTCCCCTCCACCACGGCGGCTTTTCATTTTGCAGTCCATTGCGGGCTGACCCTGTCCGTTCCGTTGCCTCCCGAATTCGCGCTCGCCGAGCGCGGCGAATTCTTGCCCGAATGCATGGTTCTGCATTATGC
>QGUU01000325.1 GCA_003242525.1 Pseudomonadota bacterium
TCCAAGTGTGGTCCGAGAGGTTTATGTTGCGCGCGCGGTGGCAAGAGTTCAGGAGAGCAACCTTTTCGACGCGTTCGGCGGGGCTCATGCCGGCCAGAGGCTCATCGAGCAGAAGCAGGCTGGGCGACGTGGCAAGGGCAAGGCCGATCTCCAGCCTTCTCTTTTCGCCGTAAGCCAGTTCGGCAACCGGCGTGTCCAGCCGCGCGGTCAGGTTGATGAGCGCTGCCGTGTGTTCGACCTGCTCGGTGAGTCCTGGCACATCGTGAATGCTGCGGAACAGGTCGAGCCTGAACCTACCCCGCGTCAGGCCGAGCGCAGCGATGGCCAGGTTCTTTCTGACGGTCAGCCGGTCGAAGAGCTGGTTGATCTGGTAGCTCTTCGTCAGGCCCAATTGGCACACGTCGGTCACGTCCATGCCGGTGATGTCCTGGCCTTCAAAGACGATCTTGCCTGATGTCGGCTGCACCTCGCATGTAAGCATCTTGAAGAAGGTGGTCTTGCCTGCTCCGTTCGGCCCGATAATGCCGCGTATCTCGCCGTGCTCGACGGTGAAGTCGATGTCGCTGTTGGCAATCAGGCCGCCAAATTGCTTGCTAAGTCCGATGGCCTGCAGAATCGGGCCCGTAGCCGGGCTAGTGCCGCGCCGGCGTGCGGGCATTGTCTTGAGGGTGGCGGGATTGACGGCCGCGGGGGCAGGGGTGTCCGACGGTTCAGGGGCTTCAGGTGATTTCCTGTCGCCCGCTGCCATCTTGTAGAGATCGACAAGGGCACCGACAATGCCGCGGCGGAGGAAGCAGACCAGCAGCACGAAGACGATGCCAAGCACCAGCTTCCATGTCGCGCCCAGATGCAGCACGTTTTGAAAGAAGTCACTGAGGTAGAGCCAGATCGTTGCGCCGATCAGCGGCCCGAACAGAGTCCCGGCACCGCCGATGGCCGTCTGCATGACGACCTGGCCGGACGTCTCGAACATGAAGGCGTCCGGCGGCATGAAGCCCTGCATCGTGGCAAGCAGCCCGCCTGCGAAGCCGGCATAGATCGCCGCCACGACGAAGGCCGTCAGCTTGTAGCCATGAACATTGTGGCCGAGCGCAGCCGCCCGTAGCGGATTGTCCCGGATGGCGGAAAGGATCGCACCCACCGGAGAGCGCACGATGCGCAGCGCCACTACGATGCCGACGAAATACCAGAAGGCCAGGAAGCAGTACATCGACCAGTCGGTATCGAATGTCAGCGTCGTGAAGCCGAGATCGAACGACGGTACGGGCACTCCGGGCAGGCCGTTCTCGCCACCGGTAAAGGCCGAGAGCGGATTGAACTCGACGAAATAGAAGACCTCGGCGATCGCCACCGTGATCATGGCGAAATAGATGCCTGTTCGCCGAAGGGCAATCAGGCCGACCAGATAGCCGACGACACCCGTTACCGCGGCGCCGAGAAGGATGGCCGGCAGAACATGGGAAAATCCAGCCTGGGTCAGCAGATAGGCGGCGAACATGCCGCCGGTGCCATAGAAGGCGGATTGCCCGAAGGATAGGAGGCCGGTGTAACCGAACAACAGATCGAAGCCGATGCCAAACAGGCCCCAGATCAGGATTCGGTTTATGGTGCTGGGCGAAAAGCCGAGATAAGGCAGCACGAAGGGTACCGCGATCAGCGCCAGTGCCGTCAGGAGTTCGACGAGGTAGGGGCGTTTTACGTTCATCGTGAAACGCTCCTATTCGCGTCCGGCCTGTCCGAGCAGCCCATGCGGGCGAAGGACGAGCACGAGCGTCATGGCTATGAACAGCATGATGTAGGAATAACCAGGATTGAACATCGAGGTGATGGAGATGATCTCGCCCGCGATGAGGCCGCCGATCACCGCGCCGGGGAACGAGCCGACGCCGCCAATGACAACCACCACAAAGGTTTGCACCAGTATGGCCTCACCCACGTCCGGCGCGATGGAGACGACGGGTGCATTGACGATGCCGGCGAAGCCTGCGGCCATGGCCCCGATGCCGAAAACCAGCATGAAGACCTTGTAGACTGCGATTCCCAGCGAATCGACCATCACCGAGTCCTCTATGCCGGCGCGAACGATCATGCCGATGCGCGTGCGGTACAGCACGAAGTAGAGGACCAGCAGAGCCACCGCGACGATGCCGAGCAGGGCCAGCCTGTAAGTAGGGTAGATCATGAAGCCCAGATTGGTGATGCCGACCAGGGGCGCCGGCGGCGGAACCGTTTGCGACAGGCTTCCGAAAAAGAAGCGCACCGTCTCCACAAAGACGATCCCGAGGCCAAAGGTCACCAAGAGCTGATCTTCATCCGGCCTCGTATAGAAGTGGCGGATGATGAGCCGCTCCACCACGATGCCAACCACCATCACGAACAGGGAACCGGCCGCGACCGCGATGAGAAACGAGTCGGTATAGGTATAGGCGACCCAACCCGCGTAGCCGCCCAGCATGAACATCGCGCCGTGTGCGAGGTTCAGCACACCGAGCGTGCCGTAAATGATCGTAAGGCCGGATGAGATCAGCGCCAGAAGCGCGCCGAGCACCAGCCCGTTGAAGCATTGTGAAATGAAATTGGCCCAGTTTATCACGCTGCCGCCCCGCGTTGTGTTTGGAGGTAGGCTTTCCCGCCGGCGCCGGCTTCAGCGCGGCGAACAGGAGCCGATGGAAATGCCCGCCCCTCTCCGCCCTGTGCATGGGCGAAGAGGGCGGGCGTGCCGGTCAGGTATAGTCGCCGAGGTGGCAGCCAAATTCGTCTGGCTTTTGCATGAGCGGCTCGCCGGGCAGCACTTCGAGGATCTCCCAGTAATCCTCCTCGTTCCTCATGTCCTTCGGCTCCTTGCCTTTGACGATGACGACGGGACGTACGCACTGGTGGTCTTCGGGCCGGTAATAAACGTCGCCGACCAGAGAGGGGATGGTCTCGCCCTTTTCGTACTGCTTGATGACGTCCGGCGGATAGAAGGAGCCCGCTTCGGAAACCATCCGTGCCCAGTGGGCGAAGCTGACATAGGCGTTTTCGGCACCCCATTCGGGCCGATAGCCGTATTTCTCCTGGAATGCCTCGACGAACTGCTTTGCCAGCGGATATTTCGGATCTTCGGCCATGGTCCACCAGAAATCCGTTGCGGCAAAGACACCCGCCGTGAGTTCCGGACCGACTTCCTTGGCAAGGAACGGAATCTGGTAGGGGATCACCATCTTCATCGTCGGCGTCAGGCCGAACTGCTTGGCCTGCTGAACCGAGAGCACGGCATCGCGGCCCCAGTTGACGTTGATGATGAACTCGGCGCCGGAATTGGCGATGTTCGTTAGATATTGGCTGTAGTCCTGTGTGCCGAGGGGCGACACCTGGTTGGTCACCATCTCCCAACCGCCTTCCGAGGTGAGATAGTCATTGACCGACTTGGTGACCGTGTGTCCGTAGGTGTAGTCAGGCGTCATGAACGCCGCCTTCTTGCCCTTGCCGTAGGTCTTCAACAGCACAGGCCCGATGGCCTGGGCGGCCGTCTGGCCGAAGAAGTTCTGGCGGAAGCCGTAGCGCGTGCAATCCTTGCCAGTGGTGTCGTTCGAACCGGAGATGGCGCAAACGAACAGGACCTTTTCGCGCTCGGCGAACTTGTTGAGCGCAACGGCGACCGCGGACGAGGTCCCGCCGCTCATCATGATGATCTTGTTCTGGTTGATGAAGTTCTGGATTTCCTGGACGGCCTGGTTCGGCTTTGCGGCGCTGTCCGCCGAAAGCAGCTCGACCTTCTTTCCGAGCAGCCCCTTGTCTACCTTGGGCGCAATCGCCTTCATCAACTCGTGGCCCTCGTTGATGTGGGCCACCGCCAGTTCCATGCCCTTGAGCTCGTCCGCTCCTTGCACCGCGTAAGCCCCGGTGAGGGGAACCTGGCTCTTATTACCATCTGACGCTGCCGACGAATAGGGGGGGGTGGG
>QGUU01000326.1 GCA_003242525.1 Pseudomonadota bacterium
GCCTGGTGCTTGGCGATGCGCTCAAGCGGCTCGGCAAGAAGCCTGCGCTGACGCCGGAGGATCGTGTCGCTCTGAAGGACGCGATTGCGGAGACGGATATCGAAACCTTCTACGGCCCGATCAAGTTCGAGAAGGACGGGCCGCATTATCACGACAACATCCAGCCCGTGCCGGTGCTGATCCAGATCCAGGACGGCAAGACCGTGGCCGTGGGCCCGAAAGAGGCTGCGGCAGCGGACTACATCTACCCGCTGCCTGCCTGGAAGTAACGCTCCGCCCGGCGGCGCGCGCCCCGCGCGTCGCCGGAACGCGGAGGCAGCATCTCCTGCTGCATGCGAATGGAAGCCTCTCGATGAGACGGATGGTTCCGCCTTGGATCTTTTCCTTCAGACCTTGCTGAACGGCCTGCTGATCGGTGGCGTCATCGCCACGTTCACAATTGCCTTCCAGCTAACTTTCGGCGTGCTCCACGTGATCGATTTCGCCGTCGGCGGATGGGTCGTGCTGGGCGGTTATCTCGGCTACTACATGGCGTCCGGCCTGGGTCTCGACGGCTTTCTGGCCATACCTGTCGCCTTCGTGCTGTTCGGGGCCATCGGCTACCTGCTGGGGCCGGTCCTCTACAATGTCCGCAACAGCCGGACCGCACGGCCGGAGCTGATGGCACTGGCCTTGACCTTCGGCCTTTTCACGCTTTTGCGTGGCGGGATGCTGACTGCCTGGGGCTTCAACACCCGCTCCGTGGCGACGGCCCTGAGCGGGGAAAGCCTGACGCTGGGGCCCGTGACGGTGCCGCTCATCCGCGTGGCGGCCGCGCTGTTTGCGGCAGCGATCGCCTGCAGCCTGTTCCTGTTTCTTTACAGGACGCGTTACGGGCTGGCCATCCGCGCCACGGCCGAAAACCGGAACAATGCCGCCCTGATGGGCGTCAACATCCGCCGCCTGAGCGCCAATGTCTACGGCCTCTATGCGGGCATAACAGCCATGGCCGGTGTGCTGATGGGGGCCATCTATTCGGTCAATCCGGAAGTCGGCCTCCGCTACACGCTGTTCGCCTTCTTTGTCGCCGTGTTGGCCGGCCTGGGGTCTGTCGGCGGGGCAGTGGTGGCGGCGCTGCTGCTTGGCGTCATCGAAGCCTATGTCTCAACCTATGTCGGCTCCAGCTATTCGCTGCTGGCGATCTTCGCCACGCTGTTTCTCGTGTTGCTGATATCCCCGCGCGGGATCCTGCGGCGGGGGCTCTGAAATGGCGGCACATGCAATTCGCACGCGCTGGCTTGGTTTTCTATTCCTCGCGGCCATGCTCGTTGTGCTGGCCGTCCTGCCATGGGCAATAAACAACTATTGGCTGCGCATAGCCACCGGAGCGCTGATGTGGGCCGGCCTGGCCTGTTCATGGAACATGCTGGGCGGCTATGCAGGCTACATAAATTTCGGCCATTCGGCCTTCTTCGGGCTCGGTGCCTATTCCTCGGCGCTGCTCATGAACGATCCGTTCGGGCTGCCTTTCCTTGCAACGATACCAGCCGGCATGGCGGTGACGGCCTTGTGTGCCGTGGCGATCGGCGGGCCGACGCTGAGGCTGCGGGGCGCTTACTTCGCCATCGCAACATGGGCCTTCGCCGAGGTGCTTATCCAGTTCGCCACCGTAATGGACTTCACGGGCGGCACGGGCGGGATCGGCCTGCCGCCGTTCCTTAACGAGCGCTTCTTCTATTTTGCCATGCTGGTGGCCGCGGTGCTGACCTATCTGGTCACATGGGCGCTATTTGAGCGCTCGCGCTTCGGCCTGAAGGTGAAGGCGCTGCGCGATCACGAGCCTGCCGCCGAGGCCATGGGCATCAACACGGCGCTGGTCAAGCTCCAGGCATTCGTTCTTAGCGCGGTGGCGGCTTCCGTTTTCGGCTCGATCTTCGCCTACTGGGTAACCTTCATCAATCCCAAGTCCGTTTTCGGGGGCGACATCACCGATCAGATGGTGGTGATGGTGCTTCTGGGCGGCCTCGGCAGCCTGTGGGGGCCGGCCATAGGCGGCGTGGCGCTGTTCGTCGTCAACCGGCTGATCTGGATGAACTGGGGCGATACCGCCTTCTACATCGCCATACTTGGAGCAGCGATCGTGCTGGTGGTGCTCTTCCTGCCCAACGGCATTGCCGGCCTGTTCGCAAGGCGCGGCGGGAACGGCGCACTGGCAAAGGCTGCGGAGAAGCTTGTGCGGGGAGGAGAGCGATGAGCGTCGCCATGTCCAGCGCCGCAGCAGCGCCTGCCCAGGCAGACTCCATCCTGGTGGTGCGCGGGCTGCACAAGCATTTCGGGGGCATCAAGGCGGCCAACGGCGTGGATCTGGAAGTCCGGCGACATGAGATCGCCGGCCTGATCGGCCCGAACGGTAGCGGCAAGTCGACCCTTTTCAGCCTGGTATCCGGCACGGTGCCACCGGACAGTGGCGAAATCCGTTTCGACGGCCGCGAAATCGCCGGTATGAGCGCACACAGGATCGCGCGGCTGGGCCTTGCCCGCACCTTCCAGATTCCGGCTCTTTTCGAGAACATGAGCGTCAGGGAGAACCTGCTGGCTGCGGCGGCCGAAGGCCACTGGGCGGGCGCCCGGGAAAGAGCGGAAGAAACGCTGGCGCTGCTCAGCCTGGAACATGTCGCCGATAACCGCGCCTCCGACCTTTCCGGCGGCCAACAGAAGCTGCTGGAGTTCGGCCGCGCCGTCATGCGGCAGGCGTCACTCATCCTGCTGGACGAGGTGACGGCGGGCGTGCATCCCAACATACGCAGGATCATTCTGGACGCCATTGTACGGCTGCGCGACAAGGGCGTCTCCTTCCTCATCATCGAGCATGACATGGAAATGGTGCGCAATGTTTGCGACCGGATCATCGTGATGGATTCGGGGCGGGTGGTGACCAGCGGCGCATTCGAGGACATCGTTCGCGATTCACAGGTGATGCAGACCTATCTGGGGCGGCCGCAATGATCACGCTCGTGGCGGAAAATGTGGTTACCGGCTACGGCAAGCAGGAGATCGTGCGCGGGGTTTCGCTCAGTGCGGAGGCAGGCAAGATCACCTGCATATTCGGGCCGAACGGCTGCGGCAAATCCACCCTGCTCAAGGCGATTGCGGGCGCCCTGCCGGTATGGCGCGGAACGGTGAAGCTGGGCGATACCACCCTTTCCAACCTTCCGGTGCACGAGGTAGTGCGGCATGGCCTGGTGCTGATGCCGCAAGGCGGCGGCGTGTTCCCGCGCCTGACGGTGATGGAGAACCTGCGGATGGGCGGCTACGCCACTGCCGACCAGAACGCGGTCGAAAGGCGCATAGAGGCCCTCATCGACCAGTATCCATCGCTGGCACGGCGGCGCAGAACAGCCGCTGGCTCCCTCTCAGGCGGCGAGCAGGCCATGCTCTCGCTGGCACGTGCTCTGGTTTCGGAGCCCCGTTTCATTCTTCTCGATGAGCCTTCGGCTGGCCTGTCTCCCGCCATGGTCAACGAGACATTGGAGCGCATCACGACGCTAACCCGGCAGGGGATCGGCATATTGATGGTGGAGCAGAACATACGCGAAGCCATGCCGATCGCCGACAAGCTCTATATTCTCGCAGCCGGCGAAAAGCGTTTTGAAGGAACGCCGCGGGACGTGCGCGACGACCGCCAGATCATGGACATCTATATGGGCGGAGCCTGAGTCGGACCGTGCAGGCGGTTCACCGGTTCCTGTCCATTCCGCGAAGGAATTGGTCGAATACCGAGCCGATGCTTTTCTCGTAGTCTTCGCGCTGCTGGCGACCGGTCTCGAACATCCTCCCAAAGATGTCTTCATAAGGATTGCGCTGCCTGCCGTCGGGAGCCGCCTGTTGTTCCGAGGAGGGCGGCGCCCGGCGGGGCGTTTCAGGTTCGGCTGGCCGCGCCCCGCCCAGCATCTCTTCCAACATC
>QGUU01000006.1 GCA_003242525.1 Pseudomonadota bacterium
ATATTCGGGGTCGAGGTCCTGGTCGTGCTCAAGGATATGTGGGGCTTGGACAGCGCTGAAACGCTTTCGGTCGCCCAATGGGCGGCTGCAGCCCTGGTGCGGGCGGCGGTGGAGGAAGCGGGGTCATAGAAGCGTGCGGCAGCGAACACGATTGCTCAAACTGGTGTGACCAGATTTGGAAAAGTGCGATAGCACCTTGTTTGCCTTACGAAACTACAGGGAGAAAAAGGGGGTACAGACGCCAAGAAAAGCAAGGAAAAATCGATGGATGTGCGTATCCTGCGGGCCTGCGGTCACTCTGAATCGGTTGAAAAGCCCTTGACGGGGCGCCAGAATTGGTAATACCAGATTTAGGAAGTGCGGCCATGCCTGAGGAGAGCCGCGGAATATCCGGAAAGGGGGCGAGGAGGGCCGCCGCCGGAGGTACGTTACGGAAAGGAACTGCCGGGCCGGCACGCGCGCCGGCCAAACAGCCAGGAAGCACGCGCACAAGGGAGGAAGAACTATGCGCATGTCATTGACCAGCATTCTTGCTGGCATCAGTCTAGCGCTTGCCTGCGGGACTTCCGTTCACGCACAGGACAAGCAACTCACCATCTTCTGGGCGGAGTGGGATCCGTCCAACTACCTGCAGGAACTCGGCAACCTCTACGAGAAGGAAACGGGCGTGAAGATCGTCGTCGAGACGACGCCCTGGGCCGACTTCCAGACCAAGGCATTCGCCGAGTTCAATGCTCATGGCAACGCCTATGACCTCGTCGTGGGCGACTCGCAATGGCTGGGCGCTGCTTCCGAGGGTGGTCACTATGTCGACCTCACCGATTTCGTAAAGGAACACAACGTTCTCGACAAGATGGCCGAGGCAACCGTCAAGTACTATGCCGAATATCCAGGCGGCAGCGGCAAATACTGGGCCATCCCGACCGAGGGCGACGCCGTGGGCTGGTCGTACCGGAAGGACTGGTTCGAAGACCCGAAGGAGAAGGAAGCCTTCAAGGCGAAGTACGGCTACGAACTCGACGTGCCGAAGACCTTCAAGGAACTGACCGACATAGCGGAGTTCTTCCACCGGCCGGACGAGAACCGGTACGGCATCGCCATATATACGCAGAACCAGTATGACGGCCTGGCGATGGGCGTGGAGAACGCGCTGTTCTCCTACGGCGCGGAACTCGGCGACTATGCGACCTATAAGGTCGACGGAATCGTCAATTCGGACAAGGCCGTAGCGGCGCTGGAGAACTACCGCAAGCTCTACGAGTTCACGCCTCCGGGCTGGACCAACGCCTTCTTCGTCGAGAACAACCAGGCAATTACCGAAGGCCTCGCGGCGATGAGCATGAACTACTTTGCGTTCTTCCCCTCGCTTCTCAACGAGTCGACCAACCCGAATGCCAAGAATACGGGCTTCTTCGCCAATCCGGCCGGGCCCGATGGCGATCAGTTCGCGGCGCTTGGAGGCCAGGGAATTTCCATTGTCTCCTACTCCGACAACAAGGAAGAGGCGATGAAATTCCTGGAGTGGTTCATCCGGGACGACACGCAGCAGAAATGGGCAGAGCTTGGAGGCTATACCTGCAACAAGGCCGTGCTGGAGTCGGAGGCGTTCCAGAACGCGACGCCTTACAACAAGGCCTTCTACGAGACGATGTTCAAGGTGAAGGACTTCTGGGCAGTGCCGGAATATGCGGAGCTGCTGCAGCAGTTCAACCAGCGGATCTATCCCTTTGTCGTGAACGGCCAGGGCACGGCGAAGGAAGCGCTCGACGCCGTTGCTGGCGACTGGGAAGCGACGTTCAAGAAGTACGGGCGAGTACAATAACCCGCGGTTGGCGGAGGGAGGCTACTCCCTCCGCCTTTTTGATCGAGGCAAGCAGAGGAATACCCCGTGGCGACTGCCGTCATGACAACGCTGGATCCCAAATCCCGCGCCGCTAGCCGCGGCATGAGCGACCTGGCAATCCGCAATCTTTTCATCATTCCGACGATCCTGTTCCTGATCGTCTTCAACATCTTTCCGCTGGCCTATTCGCTCGGCTATTCCTTCACGGATTTTCGCGCCTCAACAAATGCTCCGGCGAATTTCGTCGGCCTGCAGAATTATCGCGACCTGCTCAACGATCCCTATATCTGGAACAATTTCGCAGTTACCGCGAAATATGTGATCATTTCCGTGGTCGGCCAGGTCGTCGTCGGTTTTGGCACGGCAATGCTGCTGAACCGGGACATTCCCTTCAAGGGCCTCATCACCACGCTGCTGCTCCTGCCGATGATGCTTTCCATGGCAGTCGTCGGCCTGTTCTGGAAGCTGCTCTACGATCCGTCCTGGGGGGTGATCAACTGGGCGCTGGGCCTGGGCAAGTTCGAATGGCTCGGCGATCCCCGCATGGCGCTATATGCGGTTGCGATTACCGATATCTGGATGTGGGCGCCCTTTGTCATGCTGCTTTCGCTGGCCGGCCTGTCTGCCGTGCCAAAGCATCTCTACGAGGCAGCGGCGATAGACCGGGCCGGCCCCTTCTACACCTTTTTCCGCATCACGCTGCCGCTGGTGGCGCCGATCCTGATGATCGCCATCATCTTTCGCACCATGGAAGCCTTCAAGACCTTCGACCTCGCCTATGTGCTCTCCACCCAGCCGAGCACGGAGGTGATCGCGATCCGACTCTACAAGATGGCATTCCAGGAGTGGCAGACCGGCCGTTCCTGCGCGCTTGCCTACATCGTGCTCATAATGGTGCTGGCCATCACCAACATCTACGTGAAATATCTGAACAAGGTGAAGGAGCGCTAGGATGGCCGCCGTACAGACTTCCGGCGAGCGGGCGCTCAACAAGATCGCCATCGTCGCCGTCCTGATCATCACGATAATCTTCCTGGCGCCGATCTATTGGATCGTTTCCACCTCGTTCAAGCCGCGCAACCTTGCAACGACCATTCCGCCTACGGTGGTGTTCACGCCCGAGATTTCGCCCTTCGTCAAGCTGATGACGAAGCGCTCGCAGCTGCGCGAGCAGCCGACGCCGGAGGAATATGCCGCTGCTCCCTGGTGGGAACGCATGGTTTTCGACGGCGGCGAAAAGGTGGTGCGCGACGGTAGGGGGGACGTGCAGTGGTCCGCATATCCCAGCCGCTTCCTGAATTCGCTCATCGTGGCCGTCACATCCACCGTGCTGGCGGTCGGCATGGGCACTTTCACGGCCTATGGCTTCTCGCGCTTCAAGGTGAAAGGCGAGGGGGATCTGCTCTTTTTCATCCTGTCCACACGCATGCTGCCGCCAGTGGTGGTGGCCATCCCGATGTTCCTTATGTACCGGATGGTCGGGCTGACCGACACGCATGTCGGCCTCATCATCCTCTACACGGCCTTCAACCTCTCCTTCTCGGTGTGGCTCATGAAGGGCTTCATCGACGAGATTCCGAAGGAGTATGAGGAAGCGGCACTTGTGGACGGCTACACGCGCATGCAGGCCTTCTTCAAGATCGTGCTGCCGGAAGCGGCCACCGGAATCGCGGCGACGGCGGTGTTCTGCTTCATCACGGCCTGGAATGAATATGCCTTTGCGCTGATGATGACCAACCGCCGCGCGCAGACGGCGCCGCCCTTCATTCCCAGCCAGGTCGGCTCGGGCCTGCCGGACTGGACGGTGATCGCTGCCGGAACCTTCCTGTTCCTGCTGCCTGTCGCCTTCTTTACCTTCCTGCTCCGCAACCATCTGTTGCGCGGCATGTCCTTCGGAGCGATCCGCAAATGATAAGCAGCGCCAAACTGCAACGCATCGCAGAGCTGGTGATGGTGCTCGGCATTGTGGCCCTATGCCAGCCATGGAGCCTCTTCCTGCACCGCTATGGGGTGACCATCATCATTGTCGGCCTGGTGACATTCATGTGCACCAACTGGTTCGGCAAGCCGGAGGTGAAGCCTCAGGACGCGGATGGCGTGTTCGATGTCTCCGATCACCACGAGGGAAAGGCATGACGCAGATCGAACTTCGCGGCGTGCAGAAATGGTTCGGCGCCGTGCAGGTCATCAAGGACCTCAACCTGACCATTGCCGATAACGAATTCATCGTGCTGCTCGGGCAGTCGGGTTGCGGCAAGACGACCACGCTGCGCGCCATTGCCGGGCTGGAGACCATCGACGAGGGAGACATTCTCATCGACGGCAAGAAGGTCCAGCACCTCAAATGCTCGGACCGGGACATTGCCATGGTGTTCCAGTCCTTCTCGCTGTACCCGCATATGACGGTATACGAGAACATCGCCTTTCCCTTGCGTGCAACGCGCATGGCCAAGGCGGATATTGACAAGGCCGTCCGCGAGGTCGCGCAGGTGCTGCGCATAACCGATTTGCTGGACAGGCGCCCTTCCGCGCTTTCGGGCGGCGATATGCAGCGCGTGGCCATCGGGCGGGCACTGGTGCGGCGGCCGAAGGCCATGCTGATGGACGAGCCGATCGGCGCACTCGACGCCAAGCTGCGTGAAGAAATGCGCGCCGAGATCAAGCGCCTGCACGTCAAGCAGGGGTCGACCACGATCTACGTCACGCACGACCAGATCGAGGCAATGAGCCTGGCGGATCGTATCGTGATCATGCATGAGGGCGTGCTTCAGCAGGTCGGTACGCCGGAAGAGGTCTACCAGCGCCCGACGAACCTGTTCGTGGCACAGTTCGTCGGCAGCCCGGTCATGAACGTCGCAGACACCACGATCCGCGAAACCGGAGGCGAGGTGGCCGTTGCCGTGGGCGGGACGGAGCGCGGCTTTCCGTTTCCGCGCGAGCTTCTGTCAAAGCTCAACGGCCATGCAGCGTCCGACGGCATCGCGCTCGGCGTCCGCCCGGAAGGCGTGCTGGTCCGGCTCGAGCCCGCGGACGGTTTCCTGCCGGTCGAGGCGCAACTCATCGAACCGCTCGGCTCATTCGACATAGTCGACCTCAAGGTGGGCAAGGAAGTGCTACGCGCCCGCACCAAGAGCGGCTTCATCTCGGGAACGGGCGAAAAGGTCTTCGCGCGCATCGACCCGGCACAGGCGCATTTCTTCGACAAGGCAAGCGGCAGATCGCTTGGGGTTTCCCTGTAATGGCGCATATCCAGCTCAAGAACATCAGCAAGTCATTCGGCGCTCAAACGGCGCTCTCCCGCCTTGATCTCGATATTGCGGATGGCGAATTCTTCGTGCTCTTGGGCGAGACCGGCGCTGGCAAGACAACGACGCTGCGCCTCATCGCCGGGCTCGAGAAACCCTCGGAAGGCCAGATATACATAGACGGAGTCGATGTCGCGGGCTGGAGCGCGGCGGAACGCGACGTGGCGCTGGTGTTGCAGCAATACTCGCTCTACCCGCGCTATACGGTGCGCGAAAATCTCGAATTCCCACTCAAGCCAAAGATTCGCCGCCTGCCTGATGCCGAGATCAAGGAGCGCGTGGAAAGGGCCGCGCGGACGCTGCGGATCGAGCACCTCCTCGACCGGAAGGTGGATCGCCTTTCCGGCGGCGAGATGCAGCGCGTTTCCATCGGCCGTGCCATCGTGCGCAAGCCGCGCGTGTTCCTGATGGACGAGCCGCTTTCGGCCCTGGATGCGAAGCTGCGCGAGGCATTACGCACGGAACTGAAGAACCTGCAGATGCAACTCGGCGCTACCTTCCTTTTCGTGACACACGACCAGATCGAGGCAATGTCGATGGGGGACAAGGTGGGCGTTCTCCATCGCGGCCGTATCGTGCAGACCGGTACCCCGCAGGAGATCTACAACAACCCGCGCAACACCTATGTCGCCAGCTTCGTCGGCTCGCCGCCCATGAATCTGATGGAGGGGCGCCTGGTCGATGGGCGTGCGGTGATGGCGCCAAAGACATTCGAACTGCCATTGTCGGAGAACGGTTCGGGGGGCGCCGGGACGGGCGGCGCGGCCGATGGCCGCCCGCTCGTCTTTGGCATTCGTCCCGAAGACCTGCATCTCGAAAGCGGGGCCCCTGTCGAGGCGCTGGTGCATGACCTGGAAAATCACGGGGTCCAGAAGATCGTGACACTGAGGGTGGGCGACCTCCAACTGCGCGCGACCGTGCCTGCACAGACGGCTGTTGCAGTGGACCAGTCGGTGCGGTTCGGCTGGAATCCGGAGAAGGTGGCGCTGTTCGACAAAGGCAGTGGCTTGAGCCTCAGGCACGAGGCGTAAGCTGTTCGCCGGGATCGCTGGAAGACAGCGAGGAGCACTTCAATCAATCCGTGCTGCCGGAATCTGCCGGAGCGGTAAAAGGCTCTAACCGACGGCCGTCGCTCCAACGTCCGCCTGTCGGGTCTGCGGCGAGTGCTACTCCCACTGGCCGTGGAAGGCGCCCTTGTCATCGATTCTTTCGAAACCGTGCGCCCCGAAGAAATCGCGTTGGGCCTGGATCAGGTTGGAAGTGCCGCGGCCTTGCCGGTAGGCATCGAAATAGCCAAGTGCCGAGGCAAGCGCCGGAACGGGCAGGCCGGCCAGGGCCGCGCGGGCGACTATGCGGCGCAAGGAGGAATGCGATTCTTTCATCAGCGCGACGAAGGCCGGAGCCATCAAAAGATTTTCCTCTGCGCCGCCGCTGGCAAGGGCCTCGGCCATGGTGTCCAGCATGGCAGAACGAATGATGCAACCTGCCCGCCATATCTTCGCTATTGTTGGCATGGGCAGGTTCCAGCCGAACTCGCGCGACGCCCCCGCCATGATTGCAAAGCCCTGAGCGTAGGCGGCAATCTTGCCTGCGAGCAGGGCAAACTCCAAATCTGCGAGCAGCGCCTCGCGTCCACCGCCGATCCTCTCGGTCGGAAGGTCATGATACATTTTTTCGGCCTCAAGCCGCTCGCCCTTGAACGAGGAGAGCACGCGCGCCGCCACGGCCGCCTCGATTGTCGTGGCCGGCACGCCGAGTTGCTGTGCCTCTATGGCCGACCACTTGCCGGTTCCCTTTTGTCCGGCGCGATCCAGGATCATGTCCACCATCGGCCTGCCTGTCTTCGGGTCGTCCGCGGCAAGAACCTTGGCGGTGATTTCGATGAGATAGGAGTTCAGGCGGCCTTCATTCCAGTGGGCGAAGACGGGCGCGATCTCCTTCGCTTCCATGCCGAGCCCATCACGCAATATGCCGTAGATTTCGGCGATCATCTGCATATCGGCATATTCGATGCCGTTGTGGATGGTCTTCACGAAGTGTCCGGCCCCATCGGGGCCGAGCCACGCCGCACAGGGCTCTCCCCTGAAACGAGCGGCAATCGCAGCAAGGACGGGTTCGACGCGCTTCCAGCTTTCCTCCGTGCCGCCGACCATGATGGAGGGACCGTGGCGCGCACCCTCTTCACCGCCGGACACGCCCATGCCGATGAAAGTCAGGCCGGACCCTTCCAATTCCTTGAAACGTCGCACCGTGTCGTGGAAGTTGGCGTTGCCGGCGTCGATTACGATATCATTGGGCTGCAATTTGCGGCGAAGCGCTGCGATTTGCTCATCCACCGGGGTTCCAGCCGCCACCATGATAATGACCGGGCGCGGCGGGCGGATGGCTTGCGCCAGTTCATCAAGGTCGCGGCATGGCACAATACGCTCGGCAAGCTGACCCGCGCCCGCCCTGAACTCGTCCACCCGCGAGACCGTGCGGTTGAACACCGCGATGGAGTGGCCCTTTTCGGCAATGTTGAGCGCAAGGTTCGAGCCCATCGTGCCAAGGCCGATCAGACCGATTTCCGCTTTGTCCATCGTCGTGTCCCTCAATCCGGCGTCGCCCTGGCGGACCGAAACATGATGACACGCGGCTGGCAGGTGCTTCAACCGATACGAATGAAGAATCGAGCCAGGGTCTGCCGCGACTCCAGTTTCGACCGCATCATGAGAGGAGGCGGGTGGATGGGCACCCGCCCCGGTGCCAGTGGTGGCCGGGAGAGATGGGGCTCCTGCTTCGGTCAGTGGTGCGAGTGTTCCGAATCTGCCGCGGCTCCGATGCCTTCGACCCGGAATTCGACCGTGACACTTCCGGCTTTCTCGAAAGTTAGGCTGGCAGGAAAACTTTCACCCTTTGCGAGCGGGCGCTTCAATCCCATAAGCATCAGATGATAGCCGCCGGGCTTCAGCTCAACCGTGGCGCCTGCAGGGATTTCCAGTCCGCCTTCGACAGGGCGCATGGTCATGACCCCATCCTTGACGGCCATCTCATGGATCTCGGCCTTGTCCGAAATATCGGATGACACCGAAACCAGGCGGTCGGCACTGCTGCCTTGATTGGTGATGGTCATGTAGCCGCCGGCGACCTGCGCTCCGTGCGGCGTGGCGCGCGACCAGGGATGGCCGATTTCGAGATCGCCGAACTTGAACTCATGCGCCAGCACGCCATGCGCACCGGCAAATATCAGGGCGAGGGTGAAGACGACGATACCCAACCGCGCCTCGAATGAGCGGAAGGGGCGCGCCGAGCGAACGGCCGCACGGCCGGTAACAATTTGCATGATAGACATGGGAATCTCCACGAGGGGGCTGCGCCTCGAGCGGCAGCCATTCAACCTTGGACAAAGCATCCGTGCAGCGTGGCGACGGACACCGGCTTCGCTCAGACAGCAAGCGGAGGGGCGCGCGGATTTGCTGTGGAGCGCTCGCGTGCAGCGCGCACCGGCGCTGGCCTGTGGGCCACATAGGCAACGGTTTCGAAGCTGACGCTGAGTGCTGTCGCTGAGGTTGGCGTGGGCGGGGTGAAGGTGGCGCCAGAGAGAACGCAGCCGGCGTTGCAGCAAGGGGGCAAGGATTGCCGATGGGGATCGCTGCCCGGCAGCGCTTTGGCGCCGTCCTGCGTGCAAAGCACGTTGCCGAATATGTCGAGTTGGCCAGCCGGGGCGGCGTTTCCCAAGGCGAATGCGCCAAGAAGAGACTGCAGCGCGAGGAACCAGGTCGCGACAAGCGCGACAGGAATGCTCCTCGTCCTGTGCCTGAGTATCGGCAACTGCCTTCTCCTCTTCTCCCTTTGCGTAACACGGTGCGCCGTCACAGCAAAATGCCAAAGCGTGGCTGCGGCAATCTGCTTATGCGGCCGGTCTGCAACCCGCAGGACTTGCTTCATTCAATCGCTTTTCGCCGCGGATCCGCACCCGGGCGCCGAAGCAATTGACGCAAAAAGCCCTTTTGCCGATAAATGACATTCCCGATAACAGAGCCTGCCACACCGGGGTAAACGTCTGCGGCGCGGCAGCCCGGAGGGCATATTGTGCAGGTCGCAAGAAGCATACTCCTGTCCCCGGCGGACAATGTTGCCGTTGCCAATGGCAGGCTGGAGGCGGGAGCGCCGCTGCACAATGGTGCATCGGTTGCGGAGCCCATCGAGCCGGGGCACAAGGTGGCCGTTCGGCCCATTGCAGCCGGCGAGCCGGTAGTGAAATATGCGCAGGCCATCGGCCGCGCCACGCGGGACATCAAGCCTGGCGAGCATGTCCATTCGCACAATCTGGCCTTCAAGGCGGGCCGCCTGCCAGTGGTGCCGCCGGGTGCAGCCCTGCGCGCGACCGAGGCTGACAAGGCGCGTAGTTTCATGGGTTTCAGACGTGCTGACGGGCGGGCCGGGACGCGCAACTTTGTCGGCATCATTGCAAGCGTGAATTGTTCCGCAACCGTCTGCCACGCGATCGCAAGCGAAGCCAACAGGCGCCTACTGCCCCAATTTCCCGGCATCGACGGCTTTGTTCCCATCGTCCACGGACAGGGATGCGGGATGAGCGCCACGGGCGATGGCATGATGGTGCTGCACCGGACGTTGGCCGGATATGCCCGCCATCCCAACTTCGGTGGGGTCCTGATGGTAGGCCTTGGCTGTGAAGTGAACCAGCTCACGCTCTATGGCCAGAAGGGCGTCGCCGCAGGCAAGCGTCACTTCAACATTCAGGATTCCGGCGGTTCTCGCAGATCCGTCGAGCGCGCCATGGGCGTATTGGAGGAGATTGCCGAAGAGGTGGGTCATCTCAAGAGGGAACCGATCCCGCTCAGCGAGATCGTGGTGGGGCTGCAATGTGGTGGCTCCGACGGCATGTCCGGCATTACCGCCAACCCGGCCCTGGGCGCGGCGGTTGACATACTGGCAGATGTGGGTGGCATCGGCATCCTCTCCGAGACGACCGAAATTTATGGCGCCGAGCACCTGCTGGCGTCGCGCGCCGCAACGCCTGAGATCGCCGACAAGCTGTACGGGCTCATCAGGTGGTGGGAGGAGCATGTGGCCAAGCATGGTGCCTCGATCGACAATAATCCCTCGCCCGGCAACAAGCGCGGCGGGCTGACGACCATTCTCGAGAAATCCCTTGGGGCGGTTGCAAAGGGCGGATCGACTACCCTGAACGGCGTTTTCAACTATGCCGAGCGGGTGAGCGGGCGAGGCCTCGTCTTCATGGACACGCCGGGCTACGACCCCGTTTCAGCGACGGGCCAGGTGGCAGGCGGAGCCAATGTCATCGTTTTCACTACGGGTCGCGGTTCCTGCTTCGGCAGCCACCCCACGCCGTCAATCAAGGTGGCCACCAACTCCGCGCTGTACCACGCGATGGAAGAGGACATGGACCTTGATTGCGGCGTTATCGCCTCGGGCGAAAAAACGGTCGCGGAAATGGGGCGCGAGATTTTCGAGCTTATCGTCGCGACGGCTTCGGGCAGGAAGACCAAGAGCGAGCTGTTCGGTTATGGCGACAACGAGTTCGTGCCCTGGCACCTGGGAGCCACGCTCTGAACGCACCAAGTCCCTTCTGCGGCCAGACGGGACGGAGACATGGCCATGAAGAAGCGCCGCATCGGCAGGACCAGGCTGGAAGTCACGGAGTATGGCTTCGGCGGCGCATCGCTAGGCAATCTTTACGAAGCAGTCTCGCGCGATAACGCCATGGCCGCGCTCGATGCTGCCTGGCGAGCGGGAATACGCTATTTCGATACCGCCCCGCACTACGGTTTCGGTCTTTCCGAACGTCGCTTTGGCGATTTTCTTTCAGGCCGGCCGCGCGACAGCTATGTGCTGTCCACCAAGGTCGGGCGACTCCTGAAACCAGTGCCGGAAGACCAGGTTCCAAAGCTCGGCTTTGTCGATCCGCTGCCGTTCAAGCTGCAATATGACTACAGCTATGATGGCATCATGCGCTCGGTGGATTTTAGCCATGCGCGGCTCGGCCTGAACCGCATCGACATACTCTATGTCCACGATATCGGCGTATACACGCACGGCATCGAACTGACCAAGATTCATCTTGCCCAACTGCTAGGCGGCGGGCTGAGGGCGCTGGAAGAGCTGAAATCGGACGGTACGATTTCGGCCTATGGGCTGGGTGTCAATGAGGTCGAAATATGCCTGAACGTCCTGCGCCGCGCTCCTGTTGACTGCATCCTGCTCGCCGGCCGCTACTCGCTCCTCGACCGATCCGCCGAGGCCGAACTGATCCCGCTGTGCCGGGAAGCCGGAACTTCATTGGTGATAGGCGGAGTGTTCAACTCCGGTATACTCGCAACCGGCGCCACCGCCGGCGCACATTTCGACTATGGCCCGGCGCCGCAGGACGTGCAGGACAAGGTGCGGGCCATGGAAGGGACAGCCGCCGAGGGCGGGTATCCGCTGGCAGCCGCTGCCCTGCAATTTCCCCTGGCTGAAGCGACGGTCGCGTCCGTGCTGATCGGTACCGGCAAGGCTTCCAGCCTGGAGAGAAACATGAAGCTCCTGGAGGCTCCCGTTCCGCAATCGGAATATGAGAAGTACCGCCCGTACACGGTCGTGCAGCCGCCCTTGACGGGAGCAGTGCGGGAATAGTCGCAGACGGGATGCATCTACCTGCCGGAGACGGGACCTTGCCGCTTTTGGAAACGCAGCCCAGCCTCGTTCCAGTCGGGTGGTTGCTGCAGGATCAGGCTGCCTGCCGCCAGCCTTCCCTGATGTGCCGATAGCCTTCGCGGTAGACCGCCTCGGGACTTTCCGCGAAATCGCGCCAGACCTTGGTGGCGGCAGCGAGATCCTTCAGGCCGCGGCCGAAGGATTCGATGGTGAGCCAATCGTCATAGCCGCCTTTGCGGATGGCGGCGAAGGTTTCCTTCCAGGGAATGTTGCCCCGCCCCGGCACGCCGCGGTCGTTCTCCGAAATATGGACGTGGACGATGTTCCTGCGGTTCCTCGTAAAGGCGCCGATCGGGTCGGCCTCTTCGATATTGGCGTGGAACGTGTCGTACATCGCCCTGATATGCGGCCTGTTGATCTCGTCTATGTGAGCGCAGAGAGCGTCCATCGTATTGAAAAGGTAGCATTCGAACCGGTTAAGAGCCTCCAGGCCGATGGTGACGCCACGCTTGCCGGCATGATCGCCGATGGCGCGTTGGCAGGACAGCGAGCGCTTCAACTCGGCGGCTGTCGGCCCCGTCCCGGAAAACAGGCCGAGCGTTGAATGCAGCGGGCCCGACAGGGTGGGCGCACCGAGCGCGGCGGCGCAGTCGATCGCCCATTTCATGTAGGCTATGCCTGCCTTGCGCGTGGCGGCATCGGGCGAAATCAGGTTCATTCCCGGGTCGCCCATGGCCGACACGGCGGTCCGCCCAAGCCCGATGCGGTCGAGGCGTTCGCCAAGTCGTGAATAATCGTCCGCAGTACCTTCGAAGATCGGGATTTCAACACCATCGAACCCCGCCGCCTTGATGTCCTTCAAAAGCGGTTCGTGTTTCTTCGTCACCTTCGTGGTCCAGAGGAACATGCACATGCCGATCTTCACTGCTTTCCTCCAGCTTTCTGAGGCGGGTACTTGCGCCGCCTCACATGAGGGACGGGCCGGCTTCCTGCCTGCATGGCGCAAGTGCGGCGAGAGCTGTCGACATCCTGCAGGGGCCCCCGCTTCCTACAATTTCATCCAGGCCCCGTTCTTCTTCGAGGACTTCACGCAGGCCTCGACAAAGGCAACGCCTTCCACGCCGTCCTGAACAGTCGGGAAGATCACCTCCTTGCCGGGCTTGCCGCCCTTTCGGCGCGCGGCCCGGATCGCGCGTGCGGCTTCCTGATAGATGTTGGCGAAGCCTTCCAGATAGCCTTCCGGATGGCCCGACGGCACCCGGGTTACGCGCGCGGCGACGGGCATGGCGCCGGCGCCGGCACGGGTCAGCAATTGCTTCGGTTGGCCGTAAGGCGTGTACCAGAGATAGTTCGGGTCGGCCTGTGTCCATTCCAGCCCGCCTTTGGTGCCGTAGATGCGCAGCTTCAGACCATTCTCGTGGCCGGGCGCTACCTGGCTCGCCCAGATCATGCCCTTGGCGGCCGGTGCATTTCCCTTGGCCTTGAAGCGGAGCAGCACATGGGCATTGTCGTCGAGAACCCGGCCGGCGACGAAGGAATCGATGTCGGCAGAGAGTGAATCGAGTTCGAGGCCAGATACGAAGCGGGCGAGATTGTAGGCATGGGTGCCGATGTCCCCCAGCGCGCCGCCCACGCCGGCCTGCTTCGGGTCCACGCGCCAGGAGGCCTGCTTCTGCCCCGTATTTTCTATGGCCTCCGTCAGCCAGTCCTGCGGATATTCGGCCTGCACGACGCGAATGTCGCCGAGCTGGCCCCTGGCAACCATTTCCCTCGCCTGGCGGACCATGGGGTAGCCGGTGTAGTTGTGCGTGAGAACAAACACCTTGCCGGTCTTTTCCACCAGTGCCGCCAGCTTCTTCGCGTCAGCCAGGTTGGAGGCCAGTGGCTTGTCGCAAATGACATGGATGCCTGCCTCGAGGAACGCCCTGGCGGCAGGGTAGTGGACGTTATTTGGCGTGACGATGGCTACCGCCTCGATGCCGTCGGGCCGCTTGGCCTCGGCCTTTGCCATCTCGGCAAAGGAGCCGTAGCTGCGATCCGGGTCAAGGCCGAGTTCGGCGGCCGAAGCCTTCGCGCGCTCAGGGTTCGAGGACAGGGCCCCGGCAACGAGCTGGAATTCGCCATCCATGCGTGCGGCGATGCGATGGACGGCGCCTATGAAAGCGCCCTGCCCACCGCCCACCATGCCCAGCCGTATCGGACCCTCTCCGGATTCCACCTTCCTGCCGCTGACCATCCTGTTCCTCCCTGAACTTTGCACCCACGGACTATATACCCATCATTGCCTTGAGAAGCTTTCGGTCGGTCTTGCCTGCGGCAAAGTCATCGAAGGCCTTTTCCGTAACCCGGATGATGTGACTGGCAATGAAAGGCGCGCCTTCGGCCGCGCCGTCTTCGGGATGCTTGAGGCAGCATTCCCATTCGAGCACTGCCCAGGAATCGTAGCCATACTGCGCCAGCTTGGAGAAGATGCCGCCGAAATCAACCTGACCGTCGCCCAGGGAGCGGAAGCGTCCGGCGCGGTTTATCCAACTCTGGTAGCCGGAATAAACACCCTGGCGTCCGTCCGGGTTGAACTCGGCATCCTTCACATGGAACGCCTTGATCCGCTCGTGGTAGATGTCGATAAAGGCGAGATAGTCCAGTTGCTGCAGCAGGAAATGCGAGGGATCGTAGTTTATGTTGCAGCGCTTGTGGCCGCCGAGCGCATCGAGAAACATTTCGAAGGTGGCACCGTCGAAAACGTCCTCACTTGGGTGAATCTCGTAGCCGATATCCACGCCATGGTCCTCGTAAACATCGAGTATCGGCTTCCATCGCCGGGCAAGCTCCTTGAAGGCTTCCTCGATGAGACCGGCAGGGCGTTGCGGGAATGGATAAAGATAAGGAAAGGCGAGCGACCCGGTAAAGGAAACCGAGACGTCAAGGCCCAGATGGCGTGAAGCCTTGGCGGCCGCCTTCAACTGCTCGACCGCCCATTTCTGCCGCGCCTTCGGGTTGTTGTGGACCTTCGCCGGCGCAAAGCCGTCCATCTGCGCGTCATAGGCCGGGTGGACCGCGACGAGCTGCCCCTGAAGGTGGGTGGAAAGCTCGGTGATCTCGACTCCGGCCTCTCTGCAGATGCCCTTGACCTCGTCGCAATAGTCTTTCGAGGCGGCCGCCTTTTCGAGGTCGAAGAGCCGTCCGTCCCAGGTCGGGATCTGGATGCCCTTGTAGCCAAGGCCTGCCGCCCATTTCGCGATTGCGGGAAGCGAGTTGAAGGGCGCCTTGTCGCCCGCGAACTGTGCCAGGAAAATGGCGGGACCCTTCATCGTCTTCGGCATTGCATCCTCCCTTGCGGCCAAGCATGGCGCCCTGCGTGCTGCGAGCCGGACTGTTGTCATAATGGATGTCGCCAGGCGTCGCCCCGTCACTGGTATTACCAAATATGATCCGCCGGTCAAGTTGAGATGCGCTTTTCATGGCCGGACGGAGCCGCATGCTGACGCAGGAAAGATCGTTCTGTAATAATGAGTTAAATTGGATGAGTGCGCATCGTCCAGGGCTTCTTGCTGTATCAAGAAAATTACTGTACAGGTCTTAGACACCTCGATTGGTCCAACCAGTTGACGGGCAAGCCGAGGGAGGAGGTCGCGGTGCCGCCGGTGAGGGCAAGGGCCGCAGGAATTGCAGTTCGGGCATAAGGGAAGGAGCCGACCATGCATCTTTCAACGCACAATTGGATGCGGGCGGAACCGCTGGAGGTCACGCTCCGGCGGATCAAGCAATTCGGCTACGAATCGATAGAAATCTCCGGGGAGCCGGAACAGTACAAGACCAATGAGACGCGCGCGCTCCTGAAGGAGTACGGCATCCGTTGCTGGGGTGCTGTCACGCTCATGCTGGGGGATCGCAATCTGGCAGCCAAGGACCAGGGCCAGCGCGAGCGGTCGGTGCAGTACGTCAAGGACGTGCTCACCATGGTGAGCGAGCTTGACGGCGAGATCATCACACTTGTGCCCGCCACGGTCGGCAAGGTCGTTCCCGATGGCACCGAGGAAGAGGAGTGGAATTGGGTGGTGGATGCCACGCGCGAGTGCTTCACCCACGCCAAGAAGGTGGGCGTCAAGATAGCCATCGAGCCCCTGAACCGCTTCGAGACCTACCTGTTCAACCGCGGTGAGCAGGCACTTGCGCTCGCCGATGCCGTCTCGCCCGAATGCGGCATCTGCCTTGATGCATATCACATCCACATGGAGGAGTTCGACGTCGCCGAGGCAATCCGCAAGGCCGGCAAGCGCCTGTTCGATTTCCATGTGGCCGACAACAATCGCTTCGCCGCGGGTCTTGGGATGATCGACTGGAAGAAGATCGTCGGCCTGCTGAAGGAGATCGGCTATGAAGGCGCGCTCACGAACGAGTTCGTCGCCCCTGTCGACCGGACGCCGGCAAACCGCTATCCGGACATGGTCGAACGCAATCCGGTCGACATCTCCCCGGAACAGCTGAAGTTCATTCAGGATCACGGCTCCAGCCTGCTGACGGAAAAGTTCTACACGGATCAGATGCGCATTACGGCGGAGACGATCCTGCCCTTGATCAAGTAGCTGCCGGCCACAGACAAGCCCCGCCGCCGGCGCGTCGGGAGTGCACCATGCGCATCAAGACCGCTCAAGCCTGGTGGATACGCATCCCGATCGAGGCGGCGCGACAGCATCGCAGCGATTTTGGGCAGGTAACGACCTTTGACTCCGCAATTCTGCGGATTGAGACGGATGATGGCCTTGTCGGCTGGGGCGAGGCCAAGAACGCTGCTGGCAGCGCCGGCAGCTATGGCGCCCTTGTCCATATGCTCAACCACGAGATCGGGCCGCAGCTCATTGGCCGCGATCCTGCCGACGTCGCCATCATCTGGGAAATGCTCTACAACGGCGCGCGCCATGAACTGGCGGCAAGGCGGGGCCACGCCATGCCGCATATCGCGCGCCGCGGCATGAGCGTGGCGGCGATCAGCGCTGTCGACATCGCGCTGTGGGACATTCTGGGCAAATCGCTCGGCCAGCCAGTCTGGCGGCTCATTGGCGGCAGGAAGGCTGACCGCCTGCCGGCCTACGCCTCCGGCGGCTGGGCGGACGCTGCGGGCATCGGCGAACAGCTTCGTACGTATATCGACAAGGGGGGCTTCAAGGCCGTGAAGATGCGCGTGGGCGCAATGGACGGCGATCCCCGTATCTCGGCAGAGCGGGTGCGTGCTGCAAGAAACGCGCTCGGGCCGGAAGTCAACATCATGGTAGATGCGCACGGCACCTATACGGTGGCCGAGGCCAAGCGCTTCATCCACCTCGTCGGCGACCTCGACCTTGCATGGTTCGAAGAGCCGGTAACTGCCGACGACAAGGCGGGCATGGCTGAAGTGCGGGCCAGCAGCCCGATACCGATCGCAGCCGGTGAGAGCGAAGCCACGCGTTACGCCTTCCGTGATCTCGCCGTGATGAGGGCAGCCGACATATTGCAGCCAGATCCTGCCTTTTGCGGTGGGATTTCCGAGGCAATGCGAATCAGCACGGTTGCCAGCGCCTTCAACCTGCGTTTCGCTCCGCATTTGTGGGCCGGCGCTCCC
>QGUU01000327.1 GCA_003242525.1 Pseudomonadota bacterium
ATGTCGGTGACGCTTTCGACCGACCACCGCGCGGTGGACGGGGCGCTCGGCGCCGAACTGCTCGCCGCCTTCAAGAAGCTGGTCGAGAACCCGCTGGCAATGCTCGTCTAGCGCTCATGCGGCGGAAAGGCACCATGGTTTTCCACTCCAGGGCGCGCCCTGAAGCCGGAGCGCGTTCAATGGTGCTCGCGTCGATGCTGAAAACAGGGAAGATCGGCGGAGCGCTGCCGCCGGTCGCGCGTAGGATGCTGGTATTCTAGAACGGAGAAAAGCCGTGGCTGAGAACTATGACGTCATCATCATCGGCTCCGGCCCGGGCGGCTACGTCACCGCGGTGCGCTCGGCACAGCTAGGCTTCAAGACCGCGATTATTGAGCGGGAGCATCTGGGCGGCATCTGCCTCAACTGGGGCTGCATCCCCACCAAGGCACTGCTGCGTTCCGCAGAGATCAAGCACTATGCCGACAATCCTCAAGCCTACGGCCTCAAGATCGAAGGCAAGGTAACCGCCGACACGGCTGCGGTGGTGGACCGTTCGCGCAAGGTGTCGCTGCGCCTCAACGGCGGCGTTGCCTTCCTGATGAAGAAAAACAAGGTGGACGTGATCTGGGGCGAGGCCAGGATCGGCAAGCCGGGGGAAGTCGTCGTTTCCGGTACGACCAAGAAGCCGATGGAGCCGCAGCCGCCGGTGCCCAAGGGCGCGAAAGGCGAGGGCACCTACAAGGCCAAGCACATCATTGTCGCCACGGGCGCGCGGCCACGCGTGCTGCCCGGCATGGAGCCAGACGGCAAGCTGATCTGGACCTATTTCGAGGCCATGGTGCCGAAGGAGATGCCCAAGTCGCTGCTGGTGGTGGGCTCCGGCGCCATCGGTATCGAGTTTGCCTATTTCTACCGCACGATGGGCGTCGATGTGACCGTGGTTGAGGTCATGCCGCAGGTGATGCCGGTTGAGGACGCAGAAGTCTCGAAATTCGCGCAGAGACAGTTCGAGAAGCAGGGGATGAAGATCCTGCTGGAAGCCAAGGTCACCAAGGTGGAAAAGGGCTCCGATTCAATAACGGCGACGGTGGAGAAAAAGGACGGCACGACGGAAAAAATTACTGCCGACCGCATGATCTCTGCCGTTGGCGTTCAGGGCAACATCGAAAACCTGGGGTTGGAGGCGCTGGGCGTCAGGACCGAGCGCGGTTGCGTGGTGGTGGACGGCTATGGCCGCACCAACGTTCCCGGGATCTATGCCATTGGCGATGTCGCTGGCCCGCCGATGCTTGCCCACAAGGCCGAGCACGAAGGCGTAATCTGTATTGAGAAGATTGCGGAGGTGCCCGGCGTGCATGCCCTCGACAAGGGAAAAATTCCCGGCTGTACCTACTGCAGTCCGCAGGTCGCCTCCGTCGGGCTCACCGAACAGAAGGCGAAAGCCGAGGGGCGCGACATCCGTGTCGGCCGCTTCCTATTCGGCGCCAACGGCAAGGCCATTGCGCTGGGCGAGGATCAGGGCTTCATCAAGACCATATTTGACAGGAAGACAGGCGAACTGCTCGGCGCGCACATGATCGGTGCGGAGGTTACGGAACTGATCCAGGGTTTCGTGGTAGCAATGAACCTCGAGACGACGGAGGAAGAGCTGATGCATACGGTGTTCCCGCACCCGACCCTGTCCGAGATGATGAAGGAAAGCGTTCTGGATGCCTATGGCCGTGCGCTGAATGCGTGACTGCCGGGCCGCGGCGGGGGTGTTTTATCACGTCTTTCCGGCCTATATCGGTGCAAACGGTGATCTAGCCGGGAGGCGGCAATGGATCAGACTGCGGGAATTCTTTCGATGCCGGGAGTTGGCTTTCTCGGCATGCTGGTGATCGGCTTCCTTGCCGGCTGGATAGCCGAACGGTCGACGAACCGCGATCACGGCTTCCTGACCAACATTCTGGTGGGCATTGCCGGCTCATTCGTCGGCGGCACATTGGCTGGCCTTCTGGGCGTGAGCTACCATGGCTTTCTCGGCAATCTCATCGTAGCCGTCATTGGCGCCATCATCATTCTCTGGCTGTTCGGCCGCGCACAGAAACCGCCGGCGCAGCGCCCGTTCCAGTAGGAAAGGTACCCTGGCATTGGTCACCGTTCTCGATCTCACCGGCAAGCCGCGGCCCCGCCACCCGGAAAAGGCTCACAGGCCAGACCAGGCCGTGCTTCGCAAGCCGGATTGGATCCGCGTCAAGGCGCCGGTATCCAAAGGCTATGCCGAAACGCGGGAGATCGTGAAGTCGAACAAGCTCGTCACGGTCTGTGAGGAGGCCGGGTGCCCCAATATAGGCGAGTGCTGGGACAAGAAGCACGCTACCTTCATGATCATGGGCGAGATCTGCACTCGCGCCTGCGCATTCTGCAACGTGGCAACGGGCATCCCCCTGCCGCTGGATCCCGACGAGCCGGCACGCGTGGCAAGGGCAGTCAAGACGATGGGGCTCTCCCACGTCGTCATCACGTCAGTCGATCGCGACGACCTGCCCGATGGGGGCGCCCAGCATTTCGCCGACGTCATTCAGGCGATCCGTGCCGAGACGCCCTCGACCACCATCGAAATCCTTACGCCCGATTTCCTGCGCAAGGAGGGGGCGCTCGAGATTGTCGTCGCGGCCAAGCCCGATGTCTTCAACCACAATCTGGAGACGGTGCCCTCAAAATACCTCACCGTGCGGCCGGGCGCGCGCTATTTCCATTCGATTCGGCTTCTGCAGCGGGTCAAGGAACTTGATCCTTCGATCTTCACCAAGTCCGGTATCATGGTGGGGCTGGGCGAGGAGCGAAACGAGGTGCTGCAGCTCATGGACGACCTGCGCACGGCCAATGTCGACTTCATGACGATAGGCCAGTACCTGCAACCAACGAAGAAGCACCATCCGGTCGTACGTTTCGTGACACCGGAGGAGTTCAAGTCTTACGAGACGATCGGCAAGACGAAAGGCTTCCTGCTGATGGCATCCAGCCCGCTTACGCGCTCGTCGCATCACGCGGGCGAGGATTTCGCCCGGCTGCGCGCCGCGCGCGATGCGCAACTGCAGAAGTCGCGGTAAGCCCGGTTCCCATGCCGAAATTCGAAGCAACGCGCCGCGTCGCCCACTCGCCTGACGAAATGTTCGCTCTCGTCGCCGATGTGGAAAAGTATCCCGAATTCCTGCCTTTGTGCGAGAGCCTGACCGTACGTTCACGCAGGGAGCGCGACGGCAAGACGGTACTCGTGGCTGACATGAGTGTCGGCTACAAGGCGATCCGCGAAACCTTCACCACGCAGGTGCTGCTCAAGCCGGAGGAACTGACCATCGACGTGAAATATATCGACGGGCCGTTCAAATATCTGAGCAATATCTGGAGCTTCGAGCCCGCTAGCGACGGCTGTTTCGTGCGTTTCTTCATCGACTACGAATTCAAAAGTCGCATACTTGCCGCGGTAATGGGCACGATGTTCGACCGTGCGTTCCGCATGTTCGCGGAAGCCTTTGAAAAGCGGGCCGACGCGATCTACGGTCAGTCGGCGGCCTGATCGCCAAGCGCCTTCAACCCCATCTGCAGGGCATGGACAACCGTTTTGCGACGGATGTAGTCGCGGCCCCGGTTGTCGAAGACCTGGCTTTCCACCAGGACGGGCTTGCCTGTGGTGGCGATGCCGAACCACACTAGGCCTACCGGCTTTTCCTCGCTGCCGCCGTCCGGACCGGCGATACCGGTAACTGCAAGAGCGATTCCGGCGTGGGATCTGGCCAGCGCGCCCGCCGCCATTTCCCGCGCAGTCTCAGCCGAAACCGCCCCATGTGCGTCCAGCGTGACGGACGAAACGCCGAGCATCTCCTGCTTGGCTTCGTTCGAATAGGTGACGAAACCGCGATCCACCATTGAAGAGGAACCGGGTATGTC
>QGUU01000328.1 GCA_003242525.1 Pseudomonadota bacterium
AAGCGCGGCCAGTCAGCGCGCCAGAAACGGCCCAACAGCGCATAGCGACGGAACTGCCTCTCTGTCATGACCACGGCAACCATTCCGCAGAACATCAAGACCGAGGACAGGGTGGTGGCCAGGCCCGATCCTGCAATGCCCATGGCCGGGAAGCCAAGATGGCCGAACACGAACACCCAGTTGAAGCACGCATTGGCGACAACGGCGGCAAAGACGATGACCAGCGCCCAGCCAGGCCGCTCCAGCGCCGAGATGAAGGAACGCAGGACGATATAGCCATAGAAAGGCAACAAGGCCCACTGAAGCCAGTGCAGGTAGATTCCGGCATCCCGCGCCAGATCCGGCTCCTGACCGACCAGCAGCAGGATGCTCTCCCCGTTCCAAAGGAATATCCAGATCGGAACGGCAATGACGACCGAAAGCCAGAGGCCCTGGCGCACCGTGCGACGAATGTCGCGAACCGAATGGCGGTTGCGGCCGAGCTCGGTCGCCATCATTGGCGAGGTGGCGAGCATCAGGCCAAGCCCGAAGATGAACACCATGAAATAGAGGTTGGCGCCGAGGGCGCCAGCGGCCAGAGCCTGAGGCCCCAGCCGCCCCATGATCATGACGTCGGTCGCGGTCATGGCCGTCTGACCGAGATTGGTCAGCACCATGGGCCAGGCCAGCGCGAGCGTCGCCCTGATCTCGAGGCGCCAAAGCTGTCCCGGCGCTCTCGCGCCGGCATTCACCGCAGACATTTTGTCGTTCCTCACGGCGCGTCGGCCCGTGGCCGGAAGCCGCACGAGGGCCGCCTCGCTCCATAGCGGCCCACTTTCCGAAGCGATGGCTTCTCCTCGAAATAGCCCGTTCTGGCAAGAGATTTTTCTGGAGCGGAGCAACGGCTCACACAGGCGCCCCTTGCACAACAGCCGACGGCCCGGTTTGCTCGAACAAACGAATCGGATGCGCCAATGGACACGGTCACGCTCCAAGCGAGGGGAATTTCGGTTTCGGTCGATTGCAGCGTCGGCCACCTCGCCGACCTCGCCATCGCGGCCACCGGCCGTACGCTGCGGCCGCTTCACCGCGCACCCTGGCTGGATGAAGCACCCGACAGCCTGCCGCCCGGCCTGCCCACCGGCGTGGCGCGACTATCGGGCGATTTTCTCTGCGCGCCATTTTCGTTGGCCGATGTCGAACCAGCACCTCTGCATGGGTGGAGCGCCAACAGCGCGTGGGACCTGATGGAAAGCGCCTCAGTCAGCAATGGCTGGCGTGCGACGTTCCGGCTGCGGCGCACGATCATGGGCGCCACGGTCGAGAAAAGCCTGACGCTGCGGGATGGCCATCCGTTCCTTTATCAGGAGCATGTCTTTATAGGCGGCGCGGGCGCGATACCCGTGGCCCACCACACGATGACGGCGATGCGGGAGGGCGGCCGCCTGGCCTTTTCGCCGAAGCGACTTGCTGTGACGCCCGACTCGCCGCTGGAACCGGATCCGGACCGAGGACGCTACCTGCTTTCCTACCCGGCGCGCACCAGCAACCTCACGGCCTTTCCGTCCGCCGGAGGCGAGGCTGTCGATCTCTCGGATTACCGCATGGACCGGCGCCATGAGGACTTCATCACTCTGGTGGAAGCGGAGCACGGCGGGCCGGGCTGGACGGCAGTGGCGCGCCGCGCCGAGCGCGACCTCGTGCTGGTGCTGAAAAGCCCGCGCCAACTGCCGGTCACCATGCTGTGGATTTCCAATGGCGGACGTGACTATGCCCCCTGGAACGGGCGGCACCGGGGCGTGCTCGGCATAGAGGACGGCCGCACGGCGATCGGCCATTCCGCCTCGCTGGGTGACAATTGGCTGCGGCGCGAGGGGGTGCAGACGGCCTTCGAATTGGCGGAGGGGCGCCGGGTAGCCGTCCGGCAGGTGATCGGCGCCGCGCCTTTCGAGGGTCAGCCGCCCGCCGAAATCACAGCCACGCACGGGCAGTTGCAGTTGAGATGGGCTGGGGGAGCCGTGCGGTCGCTGCCTTTCGACGACACCTTCCTCTGAGACGGCACGGCCTCATTGGGGTTTGAAATTTCGCAGCGTCAGAAACACAATGGCAGCCAACCGGAGCGAACCAATGTCCGAGATCGCCCATATTGCCTCAGCCATATTCAAGCGGGCCGGAAAATCCGGACGGCTGGTCGTTGCCATTGCCGGGCCGCCTGCAGCCGGCAAGTCCACCCTGGCCGGAGCACTGCGCGACCTGCTGCCGGAAGGCAGTGCCGAGGTTGTGCCAATGGACGGATTTCACTTCGACAATGCCATTCTGGAGAGGCGCGGCCTGCGCGGGCGCAAGGGCGCGCCTGAAACTTTCGACTTCGCCGGATTTGAGGCGCTGTTGAAGCGCATACGCGCCGGCGAGCCGGAAATCGCCGTACCCGTTTTCGACCGCAGCATGGAATTGTCGCGTGCGGCAGCCGCCCTTGTCGGCCAGGATAGCCGGTTCATCCTGGTGGAGGGCAATTACCTTCTGCTCGACGAGGAGCCATGGACGCGGCTGGCCCCGCTGTTTGACTTTTCCATTTTCATCGACGTGCCACGCAACGAACTGGAGAGGCGCCTCAGGCAGCGATGGCACGAGCATGGCCGCAGCGAGGAGGATGCGCTGAACTGGATCGCCACCAACGACATGCCCAATATAGAGCGGGTACTGGCCCGAAGACGCCCGGCCGATCTCGTGGTCGGAGCCTTCGCCTGAGGCGACACAGGAACTCCGCGGCGTTCCAAGCGTTTTGGACAGCGGCAATCCTGCCGGAAAGAGAGTTCCCATGGCGACCACGAAGAAGCCGGCCACACGCCCCGCCAAGAGCGCAGAGAAAACCAAAACCACCCGGACCAAGTCTGGCACAAGCCCGGCCGCTGCCGAACGGTCCAAAGACGCCGAACCAACCTTGCGAAAGGCCGCGCCGAAGAAGGTTACCGTCGCTTCAACAGCGCCGGAGCCTACAGCATCGGTCAAAGCCGCCGCGAAGAACCCTAGAAAACGTGGTAACTCCACCACGCCCGCCACGTCTACGACTACGGACCAGGTTTCCGGTCAAGATGGCTCGATCGGCACGAAGGCGGTGGGCGGCGCTGCCGCGGTGGCGAAAGTAGCATTGGGGGCGGTTGTAGCTACTGCCAAGGGCGTTGCTTCCCTTGCCTCATCCGTCAAGGGCGAATCGAAAAAGCGGACAAGATCGAAATAGACGTTTGCGTCAGGGTTTTGCCGGGATGGTGAGGCCACGCTGCACCGCAGGACGGGCAAGCCCGCGCTCTAGCCATTCGCCCACACGGGGGAAGTCGTCGAACCCGACGAGATCGCGCGCCTCATAGAATCCGATCAGGTTGCGCACCCAGCCAAGCATCGAAATATCAGCAATGGTGTAGTCGGCGCCCATGATCCATTTGCGACCTTCCAGGCGCGTGTCGATCACGCCGATCAGGCGCCGCGCCTCGACCCGGTAACGCTCCAGCGGTCGCTTGTCCGCAATCTCGCGCCCGGCGAACTTGTGAAAGAACCCGACCTGGCCAAAGATGGGGCCGATCGCCGCCATCTGGAAGAAGACCCACTGGAGCGTCTCATAACGGCGTGCCGGATCGGCCGGCAGCAGCATGCGGGTCTTCTCGCCGAGATAGACAAGGATGGCTCCCGATTCGAACAGCGCCAGGGGTTCGCCTGCCGGCCCATTGGGATCTATGATCGCCGGGATTTTTCCGTTCGGGTTGAGCGCCAGGAACTCGGGCGTCCAGCTCTCGTTCTGGGCGATATCGACATAATGCGCCTCGTAGGGAAGGCCTATCTCCTCGAGCATGATGGATATTTTCACTCCATTCGGCGTCTGCGCCGAATAGAGCTGCAATCGATCGGGGTGCTCGGCCGGCCAGCGCTTGGCG
>QGUU01000329.1 GCA_003242525.1 Pseudomonadota bacterium
CCCGGGTGGCCCGAGGCGCGCGGTGGGGGACAAAAACACGCTACAGAAGCTGAAGATGGCGGGCTTCCGCGGCCAGAACCCGCTAACGAGATTTCTGTTTTTCCGCCTCGTCCTGCCTTTTGCCGGTCTGGCGCTGGCGCTGGCCTATATTTTTCTGCTTGGCGGCCTTTCCGACAAGCCTTTCCTGATCAAGCTCTTCGTCTGCGTGGCAGGCGCCTATGCCGGGTTCTACCTGCCCGTGATCTATGTTTCGAACAGGGCCGCCAAGCGCAAGCAGTCGATCCAGCTGGCGTGGCCGGATGCACTCGACCTTCTGTTGATCTGCGTGGAATCGGGCATGTCCGTGGAGGCCGCCCTGCGCCGGGTCGCTGACGAAATCGGCTCGCAATCGGTGGATCTGGCGGAAGAGTTCGTGCTCACCAATGCGGAACTCTCCTACCTTCAGGAGCGCAGGCAGGCATATGAGAACCTTGCGGCGCGCACGGGCCTCGAATCGGTGAAGTCCGTCTCACAGGCCCTGATCCAGGCGGAGCGGTACGGCACGCCGGTGGCGCACGCGCTGCGCGTTCTGGCTGCCGAAAGCCGCGACATGCGGATGAACGCGGCCGAGAAGAAGGCGGCCGCGCTGCCGCCTAAGCTGACCGTGCCGATGATCCTGTTCTTCCTGCCGGTGCTTTTCGCGATCATCCTCGGCCCGGCCGGCATACAGGTGAGCCAGCGCGGAATCTTTGGCGACAAGCCAGCCTCCACCGAAGACAGTTCGCAATAAGGCTCCCGGCGCTGGAGCCAGGATTGATCCTCAGAGGAGGGGGCTCAATCTCCGGGCCTTCCTGCAACTTGTTGCGGGAGCGTCTTTCAAAAAGGCCTCAAGCCAAGCGAGCGTGGGTCAGAACCCTCAGTTCGTCGCCGCCGATTTGTCCTGCTTCTTGAGCTGGGTCCAGGAATTCTGCTGCGAAAGCATGGATCGCAGATAGGCGACGTTGGCTCGCGCCTGGTCCGGCGGCAGTTCCTGGGAGGCGATCTTCTCCGCCTCGTCAAACCTGCCCTGCAGGCCCACCGCGAGTGCCAGGTTCTGGCGGACCCGGCTGTCTGCATTAGGCTGCTCGGCGGCCGAGCGCAGATAGGTTTCGGCCATGCGCAGGTCGCCTTCCAGCAGGTATGACAGGCCGAGATTGGACAGGACCGAGGGTTCGTTCGGCTTGATTTCCAGCGCCTTGCGGTAGAGCCGTCTTGCCTCGTCCTTCTGTCCGAGCTGATCTAGGATGGCGCCTTCGGCAGAAACCAGCTTCCAATCCGGATATTCCGGCGTCTGCGCCCGCCGTACCGCGCTCAGCGCTGGCTCGAGTTGGCCGCTGGCCGCCAGTGCCTTGCCGTAGGCCGCAAGCACGTCGCGGTCCTTGGGATAGGCGATGGCCAGCTTGCGCATGACCGCAAGCGACTGGTCCGGATCCCCGTTCATCTGGAGAACCGTAGCGTATCTGATGGCGACGCCCTTGTCGTTGGGATTTTGGACGTAGGTCTGGCCGAGCGCTCGCGCCGCATCCTGCAACTGGGCGGCAGACATGTTTTCGATCGGCTGGCCGTGCGTACGACTGAGCGACCCGGTCGTCATCTTGTCGGTGGCGGCGCTGGTGCCGCAGCCGCTGATGCCCAGCGAAAGCACTAGCACCATTGCCGTGGCCGACAGCCCCTTGCCCAATCGGACCGGCCGTTTTGCCTCCATGCTCAGACTCCGTTCTCGCTCACGGCCTCACGCGGCCGTCCCCGACGAAGCAATATTCTGTTAACCCTAACGGACCGTTAATTCCGTTTGAGTTGAAGGGGACCGAATAGGGAGGTCGGAGGATTTGGGCGAGCGCGCCGGCTTTTCGGACAAGCCGGTGGAACCGCTGCCTGTCAGGCACAGGCTTCAGGCGGTGCCGGTCGAGCGGACCGGCACCGGCAGCAAGGTCAGCGAAGGAACTCGTCGATTCGGCGGATGGTGACCCGGCGATTGCGCCAGTCTTCGTATGGGGTGTTTACGAGCAGGAAATCCTCCCCATAGCCTGCCGTCTCGAGTATCCGGGGAGAAACGCCGAACTCCCTGACGAGGACCCGCTTCAGCGACTCCGCCCGGCGCTCGGACAGAATCTGGTTGGATTCGCGCGAGCCGACTGCATCTGTATGACCTTCGATCAGGAACCGGGCGCCGCGGCGACGGCGTGAAAGCCGTTTCAACGCCTCCGCGATCTCGTAAACCTTGCGATATTCGGAGCGCGGGATTTCTGCCGACCCGAATTCGAAATTGATGGCCTGGATGTCGATGGATGGCGCAATCCTGCGAAGTTCGGGACGCCGGCGAAGCTCCTGGATTGTCACCCTTTCTTCCGGACGCACGCGCCGGCGCGGCGCACGATCGAGCTGGCGCATGATCTGATCCGAGGAGGGGGCATTGCGGCTTTGGGCAAGGGCAAGCCCGGGGAACAGGACTGTGGCGGCAACACCGGCAAGGAAAAGGCGGCGTTTCATGTCGGTCTCCTTCTTCGTTCCAAAAATGAATGGCGTTCTGCGACATCGATCATGAAAATGAGCTGAACGCGGCGGCCAGATTGCGTTCAGGACGGTTAACGGGGCGTGGCGTACTTTGGCGGGTTCCTTCGCGCTCGAAATTGTGCAGGGCGCACAATGTCCCCTCGACGAGAACTACGATTGAAGCGGCCCGGCATTCGCAATAACGGTGTCGATCGCGGCCGAAGCCGAAATGCGAGGGACACCATGCCAGTTGAACTGATAGCCAGGAAATCCAGGCAGTCGCTACCAATCCACCTCGTGTCCGGTGAGCCGGGCCCACATTTGCCCGATGCAGCGCGTGCCTGGGCTAGCGCCAATGGTTTCTCCGGCGAATCGGGCCGGACGCTGGTCCTTCCGGGTGAGGGTGGCCAGCTCGCGGGCGCGCTGTTCGGCCGGGGTTCGGAGCAGGGTGCGCTGGCGCTTGGCGCTCTGGCCAGGGCCTTGCCGGAAGGCGATTGGCATTTCGCCGAAACGCCGTCAAAGCCGGACCTTTCGGCGCTGGCGCTGGTTCTGGGCGGCTATGCCTTTACCCGCTATGGCGCCAAGCCAGGCAGGAGCTTGCGCCTCGCCCTCCCGGACGGTGCCGACGAAAAGCGGATTCTTCGCATTGCGGAGGGGGTATTCCTCACCCGCGATCTTGTGAACACGCCTGCCAATGAGATGGGGCCGGATGCGCTGGAAAAGGCGGTGCGATCGCTGGCAAGTGCCCACAAGGCGACGGTGACCGTGGTCAAGGGCGACGACCTCGAGAAAAATTTCCCCATGATCCATGCGGTGGGCCGCGCTGCTGCGCAAGCGCCGCGCCTGATCGACCTTGCCTGGGGATCCAAAGGGGCGCCCAAAGTGACGCTTGTAGGCAAGGGCGTGTGCTTTGACACCGGCGGCCTGGACATAAAGCCGGCTTCGGGAATGCTCCTGATGAAAAAGGACATGGGTGGCGCAGCCAATGTGCTGGGCCTCGCCTCCATGATCATGGCTGCCGGGCTGAGGCTCAGGCTTCGTGTACTGATCCCGGCCGTTGAGAATTCCATCTCCGCAGCCGCCTTCCGCCCCGGCGACGTGCTCTCAAGCCGCAAGGGCCTCACCGTCGAGATCGGCAACACGGATGCGGAAGGCCGGCTCGTTCTGGCCGATGCGCTGGCGCTGGCCGACGAGGAGGAGCCGCAGCTTCTGATTGACATGGCGACCCTGACAGGGGCGGCGCGGGTGGCGCTCGGGCCGGACCTGCCGCCCTTCTACACCGACGACGAGGCACTGGCGGCCGACATTGCCGCAGCTTCAGGGGAAGAAGAGGACCCGCTGTGGCGAATGCCATTGTGGCAGCCTTATGCTGCCAGGCTCTCTTCAAGGA
>QGUU01000330.1 GCA_003242525.1 Pseudomonadota bacterium
GTGATGGTTGCCATGTCACCGATCTCGACGGCCATCGCTATGTCGACCTCGTGTCCGAGTACAGCGCCGGGCTCTACGGCCACTCCGACAAGATCATCGCGGCGGCGCTCAAGGAGGTCATCGACCGGGGCCTCCTGCTCGGCGCGCCCAATCGTTACGAGGCGCGTTATGCTGCGGCGATCGTCGAGCGGTTCCCGGCCATCGAGCGGGTGCGCTTCTGCAATTCCGGCACGGAAGCCAACATCATGGCGCTGTCGGCTGCACGCGCCATCAGCGGCAGGTCGAAGATCCTGGCGTTCCGCGAGGGCTATCATGGCGGCGTGCTGACCTTCGCGCATGGCGGTTCGCCGCTGAATCTCCCCTTCCCCTTCGTCTTCGCGGACTACAACGATATCGAGGGATCCGTGCGTCTTATCGAGGAACTTGGCGACGATCTGGCCGCCGTCATCATGGAGCCGATGATGGGTGGCGGCGGCTGTATTCCGGCTGACCGCACCTTCCTCAGCGCGCTGCGCGAAGCGACAACGAAGGCCGGCGCCTTCCTCATCTTCGATGAGGTGATGACGTCGCGGCTCGCATTTCGCGGCCTTCATGGCGTTCATGGCATCAACCCGGATTTCGTGACGCTCGGCAAGTATCTCGGTGGAGGCGCAAGCTTCGGCGCCTTCGGTGGTCGCGCGGACCTGATCGACCGTTTCGATCCGGCCTCGCCCGGCGCGTTCTCCCACGGCGGGACGTTCAACAACAACATCCTCAGCATGGCGGGCGGTTTCACCGGCTTCACCCAGGTGCTGACCGAAGAGGCCAGCAACGCCATGAACGCGCGCGGCGACCGCATGCGCGAGCGAATGAACGGCTTGCTCGAGAAGTATGAGGTAGAAGGCGTCGTGCTCGGCCGCGGCTCGCTGATGAACCTGCATTTCGTCAGGGGGCCGGTCACGACACCAGCGCCGCTCGACGATCAGGACCCAAGGCTGCTGGCCCTGTGGCATGTCGAGATGTTGATGCGCGGCTTCCATGTCACGCCGCGGGGTATGCTGGCATTGTCGCTGCCTTTCGGCGACGCCGAGCTAAACGCCTTCATCGACGCATTCGAGGATTTCCTCGTCACGCACAAGTCGATCCTGCCCGCAAGGACTGCCGATTGATGACCGCACGTACCACCTCGCCGCCGCATTCCGTGCAGGCGACCGTGCATGCACGCGTCTATGCAGAGTTGCGGAAAGGGCTGATGAACGGCGATTTCATACCGGGTCAGCGGCTTGTCGTGCGCAAGATCGCCGAGCGGTTCGAGACCAGCGCCATGCCGGTGCGGGAGGCGTTGCGCCGGCTCGTCAGTGAGGAGGCGCTTTTCGACCACCCCAACCGCGGGGTAATCGTGCCGGAGGCCTCCGTCGAGGTGATTACCGACATCGTGCGGGTCCGCTGCATGGTGGAGGGCTCAGCGGCCGAGTGGGCCGCCTCTACCATCACGCCCGCCGAACTTGAAGCGATCGACGAGATCAACGAGCGCATGAAGGCCTGCACGACCGTCGATGGGTCCGAGAAATACCTTGCCTTCAACCGCCAGTTCCATTTCGGCATTTACCGCGCGGCACGATCGGCGACCACGCAGCAGATCATCGAGCGGCTCTGGCTGCGCGCCGGCCCCTGGCTCAATATCATGCGCGGCGAAGCAACGCTTGGTCTCGGCCTCGACTATCACGCCGAGATTCTGGCGGCACTGCGTGCCGGTAACGGGCCGAAGGCGCGTCGCGCGCTGGTAGCCGACATCAGCGATGCCGCCGACATAATGCTGCGTGCTGCCAGCGCCCAACCTCCAGCGGCACCGTCCCGCGCCTCGCGGCGCCAGGCCAGCCCACCGGATCAGGGGTCCCGATGACGGAGAAGGCGTCTACGGTGCATGTGCGCTTTGCCGATGTGTCGAAGCGCTACGGCTCAGTACTGGCGGTGAAGAACCTGAACCTCGACGTCCTGCGCGGCGAGTTCCTGACCCTGCTCGGCCCCTCGGGCTCCGGCAAGACGACAGCCCTGATGATGCTGGCCGGCTTCGAGGAGCCGACCAGCGGGGAAATTCTCGTCAACGACAGGCGCATCGACAACGTGCCGCCCAACCGCCGAGGCATCGGCATGGTTTTTCAGAACTATGCGCTGTTTCCTCACATGACGGTGGCCGAGAACCTCGCCTTCCCACTGGAAGTGCGGGGCCTCGGGAAGGCCGAGATCGCCGAACGCGTGGCGTCCGTGCTCGACATGGTGCGGTTGCCCGGGCTCGGCGAGCGCCGGCCGGACCAGCTGTCCGGCGGCCAGCAGCAGCGCATCGCCGTCGCCCGCGCCCTGATCTTCAAGCCGACACTGGTGCTGATGGACGAGCCGCTCAGCGCGCTCGACAAGCAGCTGCGCGAGCAGATGCAATACGAGATCAAGGACATCCACGCACGGCTCGGCGTCACCTTCGTCTATGTCACGCACGACCAGACCGAGGCGCTGACCATGTCGGACCGCATCGCGGTATTCGACGCCGGCACGATCCAGCAGCTTTCAGATCCGGCAACGTTGTACGAAAGGCCGCAGACGCGGTTCGTCGCCGGGTTCATCGGCGAGAACAACCGGTTCGACGGCACCGTGGAACGCGTCGAGGGACAGCAGGTCGCCGTGCGGCTCGTGTCCGGCCTGACCGTGCGTGCGCTCGCCGTCGGTGAGGACACCGCGCGGACCGGCGCGCCCGTCGTGCTGTCGCTGCGCCCCGAGCGGCTTGCCCTGCTCCACGCCGGCGCCGAGGCCGACAACATGCTGCAGGCAACCATCCGGCAGACGGTTTATGGCGGCGACCACATTCGCCTCGTCTGCACGGCTGAGGGCGTCGGCGGACCGGCCGGCCAGCTCGTCGTCAAGATACCCAATCGGTCCGGTGTGCCGAGCCTGGAGCCGGGTGCTCCCGTGAGGCTCGGCTGGCGGACCGAAGACTGTCTCGCGCTGGCCCCCTGAGGCGCGCACCTGAATTCTTCGCGGAGGAGGGAAGCAATGTCCGGAGAAAGAAAGGTCATCATCACCTGCGCGGTGACCGGCTCGATCCACACGCCCACCATGAGCCCGTACCTGCCAATCACGCCCAACGAGATTGTCGACGCCGCAGTGGGCGCCGCCGAGGCCGGGGCATCGATCATCCACCTGCACGCCCGCGACCCGGAGACTGGCAAGCCGTCGCCGGACCCTCGCCTGTTCATGGACTTCCTGCCGCGCATCAAGCAGCAGACCAACGCCGTCATGAACATCTCGACCGGCGGCGGGCTGAAGATGACGCTCGAGGAGCGGCTGGAGGCGGCGCATGCCGCCAAGCCGGAACTCTGCTCGCTGAACATGGGCTCGATGAACTTCGTCCTCAGCCAGATCGTGCCCAAGTACACCCAGTGGAAGTACGACTGGGAAAAGCCCTATCTCGAAGGCACGAGGAGCGGCATCGTCTCCAACACCTTCGAACAGATCGAGCGGATCATCGTCGAGGTCGGCCAGGCCTATGGCACGCGCTTCGAGTTCGAGTGCTACGATGTCAGCCACCTCTACGCGCTGGCGCATTTCCTCGACCGCAAGCTGCTGACGCCGCCGCTTTTCGTGCAGACGATCTTCGGCCTGATGGGCGGCATCGGGGCCGACCCCGAGGACCTGATGCACATGCGCCGCACGGCGGACAGGCTGTTCGGCAACGACTACGAATGGTCGATCCTCGCCGCCGGCCGCCACCAGATGGGCCTGTGCACCATGGGCGCAATCATGGGCGGCAACGTGCGCGTGGGTCTGGAGGACAGCCTCTATATCGGCAAGGGCCAGCTGGCCAAGAGCAATGCCGAACAGGTTGCCAAGATCAAGCGCATCCTGGGCGAACTCTCACTTGA
>QGUU01000331.1 GCA_003242525.1 Pseudomonadota bacterium
CCTGCCCTCACGCCGCGGGGTGCCCCATGCGTCCGGCCTGCACACTGCATTCCAGATGTCCTGCGAATCATGCTCTGCATGGTCCGGCTTCGGCCGGTTCATGACAATTGGATGTTCGGCACGGCCAAGCAGCATGCCGCTCGCATCGACTATCCCGGCGCGTGCGCTCCCGGTGCCGACATCGACCGCGCAGACGTAACCGCTGTTCAAGACGCCTCCTGGCACAACAACAGGAGGCGACTATAAGGGGCGCTTTGTGCGAAGCAAGCGGCCCGCAATCAGGCCGCGAGGTAGCGCGTCAGCGTTGCGCGGGTTCCATCCCTCCACAGGGCAGCCAGCGCTTCGCCAAAAGCGGACGCAAAGATTGGTGACCTGCCCACCGCACCATAGATGTCTTCCATGCCGAGCCACGCCGACGGATCGTCCTTGGCCTTTTTCGCCGTCGCCTGCATGCGATCCCAGTTCGGATCATTCGGCTCGATCGTGGCGCCCGAATCCGTGGTGCCGAAGCAATAGCGGCACCAGAGAGCCGATTCCAGCGCAAGTCCGGCTATGCCCTTGCCCGCCCTGAGCCGGTCCGCAATGGTGGGAATGATGAATTTCGGCTGCCGGTTCGAGCCGTCGAGGCAAAGGCGGCGCACGGTGTCGCCGATCTTCGGATTGGAGAAACGCCTTTCGATCAGCCGGTAGTAGTCCTGCAGGCTTGAATCCGGCACAGGCGGAACCGTGGGGATGATTTCCTCGCGCTCGATCTTTTCCAGGAAACCTCGCACCAGAGGTTCCTCCATCGCCTCATGGACGAAATGGATGTCCATGAGGCCGGCTGGATAGGCGATCACCGCATGACCGCCATTGAGGATGCGGATTTTCATCAGTTCCCATGGAGACACGTCCTGCACGAACTGCACTCCGACTTCCTCGAGCGGCGGACGGCCGGCCGGGAAGTGGTCCTCCAGCACCCATTGGCGAAACGGCTCGCAGAATACTGGCCAAGAGTCGCCTACGCCGAACTCTTCCGCCACGATTCTGCGCTCGCGGTCGCTGGTTGCGGGCGTGATGCGGTCCACCATGGAATTGGGGAAGGCGACATTGTCGCCAACCCATGCGGCTATGTCCTCGTCCACCAGTCGCGCCAGTCCGACGATGCCTTCAGCGGTGACGCGGCCATTGTGGGGAATGTTGTCGCAGGACATGACCGTGAACGGCACAATGCCGTCCGCCCGCCGCCTCAGCAAGCCTGCCAGCATGATGCCAAACACCGTCCGGGGAGCTGACATGTTGCCGGCATCGGCCAGTATGTCGGGATGCGTCGGGTCGAAATGGCCAGAGGCCGGATCAATGAAATAGCCCCCTTCGGTGATAGTCAGGGAGACGATCCTTATGCCAGGGTCGGCAAGCCGCTCGATAATGGCGGCTGAGTCTGCCGGGGGAACGAAGTCGATCATCGCGCCGGTGACGCGAGCCTCCATGTGACCCTCGTCCTGCTCGACCACGGTGGTCAGCCAATCCTGCGCCGCCAGCCTTTCGCGGCCAGCCCGTTCGTTTTCGAACACGCCGGCTCCTACCAGCGCCCAGTCATGGCCATGGCCGCGGTTGAACAGATCGTCGAGATAGACCGCCTGATGCGCGCGATGGAAATTGCCGACTCCGAAATGGACAATGCCACCCCTGAGGCTTGAGCGGTCATATTTCGGGCGCGCCACCCTGGCCGGAAGGGAAGAAAGGCTGGACAAGGAGAGTTTCGTTGTCATGAGGCTGAAACTCCTTCCAAATTTCCCGAACCGATCGGGTGGCGGCTCGCAGACCCCCCGGGCATCCTCGGCCGGCACGACGCACCGCCCTCAAGGGTCGGGGAGCGGTAATGGGCCTGCAACCGGCCACTGCTCATCCCCTTGGAGAGAGGCGCCGGGCAAGGAGGAGCCGGGAAGGGAGCGCTCATCAGCTCATCCACTGGCCGCCGTCGACATTGTAAGTCTGGGCGACGATGTATTCGGCTTCGTCGCTGGCAAGGAAAACGGCCATGCCGGTGAGATCCTCGGCCCTGCCCATCCGTCCGTAGGGCACGCCCTCGCCCACGAGCCGCTTCTTCTCGCCGAGCGGCCGATTCTCGTATTTCGCGAAGAGCGAATCGACATGGTCCCAATGCTCGCCATCCACCACTCCTGGCGCGATGGCGTTGACGTTGATGCGATGCTTGATGAGGTCGAGCCCGGCAGACTGGGTCAGCGAGATGACGGCGGCCTTGGTGGCGCAGTAAACCGCTACCAGCGCTTCGCCCCTGCGGCCGGCCTGGCTCGCCATGTTGATGATCTTGCCGCCCTTTCCCCGGGCGATCATCGAACGGGCGCCAGCCTGCAGCATGAACAGCGTGCCGGCTACATTAACGGCGAAAAGCCTTTCGTAGCTTTCACGTGAAATTTCGACGATCGGTGCAAGGTCGAACAGGGCGGCGTTGTTGATGAGAATATCCAGGCCCCCGGTACGGTCCTCCACCGCCTTCACCGCGGCCTCTATGGAGGCCTGGTCGGTGACATCCAGCTTCACCGCATAGGCACCGGGTCCGATTTCGAGCGCGGTCCGTTCGGCTGCATCAAAATTGACATCTGCAATTGCGACGGTGGCGCCTTCGCGCACATAGGCCTGAGCGAAGGCCTTGCCAATGCCGCGGGCCGAGCCCGTGATAAGTGCGGATTTGCCTTCAAGTCGCATCGGCCTGTTTCCTACTGCAACGCCAGGCCATTGGAATCGAAACGGTGCAGCCGCTTTGTGTCCGGCGTCAGATAGACGGTGTCGCCGTGCCTGAGCGCGGCTTCGCCGTCGGCGCGTACCGTGATGGCTCCGTGTTCGTCGGTGTGGATATGTAGGAACGTGTCCGAGCCGAGATGTTCCGCAACACCGACCGTGCCCTTCCATTCGCCGGCGGTCGTTGAAATGGCGATGTGCTCCGGCCGGACGCCCACGCGCGCGGCATTGTATTTGGCGGCGCCCGGACCGTCGATGAAGTTCATTCGCGGCGAGCCGATAAAGCCGGCAACGAACAGGTTCCTCGGGCTGCGGTAAAGTTCCAGCGGAGAGCCGACCTGCTCGATGTTGCCGGCGTTCAGCACCACGATCTTGTCAGCCATGGTCATGGCCTCGACCTGGTCGTGCGTCACATAAACCATGGTGGTCTTGAGCTGATGGTGCAGTTCGGAAATCTCCAGCCGCATCGTTCCGCGCAGCGCGGCATCAAGGTTCGACAGGGGCTCGTCGAAAAGGAAGGCGGCAGGCTGGCGCACGATGGCGCGCCCGATGGCAACGCGCTGCCGCTGGCCGCCGGAAAGCTGACCGGGCCTCCGTTCCAGATAGTTCGTCAGGTTGAGGATACGGGCGGCCTCCTGAACCTTGCGCTCGATGACCTCCTTGCTCTCGCCTGCCATCTTCAGCGGAAAGGCTATGTTTTTGGCCACCGTCATATGCGGGTAGAGCGCATAGGACTGGAAGACCATGGCAAGCTTGCGCTTGGCCGGCGCTTCGTTGGTCACGTCGCGCCCGTCGATCATGATCGTGCCCGAGGTGGTGTCCTCAAGGCCGGCGATCAGACGCAGCAGGGTCGACTTGCCGCAGCCGGACGGGCCGACGAAAACAACGAACTCGCCGTCGGCAATCTCGAGGCTGATGTCCGGAATGATGGTCGTCGCGCCGAACGACTTGCGGACATTCTTGAGCACGATGTTGCCCATGATTCTCCCTTCCTCCGCAATCTGGCGGAATTGTCCTCTACTTCACCGCGCCAAAGGTCAGGCCGCGCACGAGCTGCTTCTGGCTGAACCAGCCCAGGATCAATATGGGCGCGATAGCCAGGGTGGAGGCGGCGGACAGCTTGGCCCAGAACAGCCCCTGGGGACTGGAGA
>QGUU01000332.1 GCA_003242525.1 Pseudomonadota bacterium
GGCTTGACCTGGCGGACAGGACGCTGGCCGGCGCCATCTGGGCAGCGCCGCTGGCGGGAGTGGTGGTTGCCGTCATCGGCGCGCTTGTCCATGCCGCTGCGGTCGGCCTGGACATTGGCACCGCGCCTGCCGCTGCGCTGACGCTCGCGGCCATGATCCTGTCCACCGGCGCACTTCATGAGGATGGCCTTTCGGATGTGGCGGACGGACTGGGCGGTGGAGCGACGCGTGAAAGACGACTGGAAATCATGCGGGACAGCCGCATCGGCGCCTATGGTGCGGCCGGAATTGCGCTTTCAGTCCTTATCCGTTGGAGCGCACTTTCCGAAATCCATGGCTGGTGGCCGGCCCTTCTCGCGCTCATGGCTGCTCATGCAGGCTCGCGTGGCCTGCTTGGGGCATTCATGCACAGTCTGCCGCCTGCTCGCAGCGATGGGCTCTCAGCCGGCGCCGGCAGCGTTTCGGGCGGAACCGCGATAGCGGGCGCGGCACTGGGCGCCGCATTGCTGCTGCCGCTCGGCCTTGGCGCATTCGTGGTTTCCGTTCTGCTGCTCGGCCTGTTATTTGCGGCCTTTCGAGCCCTCTGCCTCAGCCGGATCGGCGGCCACACCGGCGATACCGCAGGCGCGCTCCAGCAGCTTGCCGAGATCATCATCCTTGTTGTTGCTTCCACCTCACTTTCCTGATCCCGGAGTTTCTTGACCATGCCGTTCGAATCCCTCGAAGACCTTCGTGCCGCCTGCCAGGACCTTCCGCCTGGAAACGAGGCAGCCGCGAACGCAGTTGCTGCGCGACAGGACACACTGACAAAGCCGCGGGGCAGCCTTGGCCGTCTCGAAACCATCGCTGCATGGCTTGCACGCTGGCAAGGCCGGGAAATGCCGAGGCTCGATCGGGTCAAGGCCATAATCTTTGCCGGCAATCATGGCGTGACGGCCCAGGGCGTATCTGCATTTCCGGCCGAAGTTACGGCACAGATGGTGGCAAATTTCGCAAATGGGGGTGCGGCGATCAATCAGCTTGCACGCGTGGCCGGGGCTGATCTGGACGTGGTTCCTCTCGACCTCGACCATCCGACCGGAGATTTCACCCAGACGGCCGCCCTGGATGACACGGCCTTCCTTGCCGCCGTTTCCACTGGCTATGATGCGATCACGGACGACCTCGATATGGTCTGTTTCGGCGAGATGGGAATCGGCAACACCACGCCAGCGGCCGCCATTGCAGCGGCACTGTTTGGCGGCGGAGCCGAAAAGTGGACCGGGCGAGGCACCGGCGTCGATGATGCGGGCCTGGGGCGCAAGATCGCGGCAATAGAAGCCGGGCTGAAGCGGCACGCAGCTACCCTTGCCGACCCGCTGGCGCTGGCGGCGGCGCTCGGGGGGCGCGAATTGGCGGCGATTCTCGGGGCGACGCTTGCCGCCCGCCACCGCAACGTGCCCGTGCTGCTGGACGGCTTTGTCTGCACCGCGGCCGTCGCTCCGCTGGCTAGATTGCATCCGCACGGCCTTGCCCACGCCCTTGCAGGACATGTTTCGGCAGAAGCGGGACATCGCCGCCTGCTTGAGAAACTGGAACTTCAGCCCCTGCTCGATCTCGGCATGCGGTTGGGGGAAGGCTCGGGCGCTGCAGTGGCCATCAACATCGTGCGCGCCGCGCTGGAATGTCATGCGCGCATGGCGAGCTTCGCCGAAGCCGGAGTTTCCGACAAATAGACGCCAGGCCGGCGACCCAGGCTCTCAGCCATGGCTTGCGCCGGCCATGGTATCCTCGACGCGCCCGCTGCGAGCCGCCTTTCGCTGCTCTGGCAACCTCCGCACCAACACGGCAGAGAGTCCTTCATCCAACAGGGTAAGGATGCGCCAGCCAAAGAAGCTGGCCCATCCCAACACAAGCAGAGCCGCGCGCCGAACAATATCCCACAGGCTTTGCCGCCTGTCTGTGTCACCCTGAAACATCCCGCTGCCCCTTTCCGCCACTGTTTCTGTGGAAGCAAGAAGCAGGCCAGAAAGCCTGGAAGCGGATTTTAGCGCCATGGAAGCGAAAAACATGCCTAGCGGAAGGTTAACAACCTATCTATCCGCTTAGGTGGCGTCGGAATCAGGATGATTGAATCGGCGACGTCGGCCTAGCAGTGGGTCGCGGAAAATCGGCCACTACTCCTCACCGTCCCATCAGCGTCATCCGTTGTCGCAACCTTCTCTCGCCTGTCCTCGCAGTCATCCGTCTCCTTAGCGGGGCCGATGAAAGATGATCCGTCCGACAATCATACCATATTCCAATGTTTTCCTTGTCTCGACTATATCGCCGCATTTATGACTTGCGATACATTGGATCTTTGTGTTCTATACTCGCATAATCGGGGCGGGTAGGTAACAGTGCTTCATACCACTTTCCTTACGGCGATGATCGCCATCGTCGCCGCATGCTTCATCCTTTCGCTGCGGCGCAACCTGTTTATCGCGTTGCTGACCGGGCTCAGCATCGCCTTTGTCCTGATCGGCCTGGTCATTTTCTACGCTGCACCGGCCTATGTGCAGTCGCTTTTCCGCTCGTTCAGGCTGGAGCTTGTCACACCGGACGATGTGCTGAGAACCTTTGCCATCGTCACCTTCGGGCTTGTCGTGACCACCATCGCCGGCATGGCAACCGCCCGCCTTGCCCAGTCGCTTCCCGTCGCGGCGATGCCCTCCTCCTCGCGCAAGAACTACCCTGCCCTGGCGCTGGTCGGCATCGCGCTGGCGCTCGGCATCGGCTTCATCGGGATTGCCCTGGCCACGATCATCGACCTTGCCAGGCAGATTGACGCCATCCCCAGTTTCCTGTCCCTGCGCCGGGAACTCGGCCGCCACTACCTGTTCATCCTCGGCGTGTTCAACCTGCTGCCAATGGCCACCCTTTATGCGCTGCTGCGGCGCGAGAACGGCGCCCCGGCCTGGCCGTTCTGGCTGCTCTATGCGCTTTCAACCATCGCGCTGGTCGCCACCTTCCAGAAGCGCCCGCTCATCGTTTTCATGGCCCTCATCGCGGTCGTGGCCTGCATTCTCTACTGGCGGCGGCAGCAGCTGACGGTCGCCACCGCCCTTCGTCCGTGGCCCCTGATCCGCATGGCAGCCATTCTCAGCGTGCCCGTCATTGCACTCTTTTGCCTCTACCTGGTGGAGCAGAGATATGGCTTCGGGCCCGTCTGGCCCGCCGAACAGGCCGCCGAGCAGGCAGCCGAGCAGGACGCTACCGGAGAAAAACCCCTTGAACCGACTTGGGACACAGCCCAGGAGTCCGACCTGTCAACAATTGAACGCGCTGGTCTTGCGCTACGTTCTACCGTCAGCCGGATTTTCGGCCGCATGGCCGTCTCGGCTGTTCTCGTGGTCCATCACATACCGCACAACGGCCCCCATTACGGGCTGGCCAATGTGGGGCTTCTCGCAAAGCTGAAGGGGCAGGAATTGTACGACCCCGGCGCCGAGGTGTTCAGCCGCTACGCCCAGGCCTCAAGGGTACGAGGCTCGGTGGCCACCCCTGCCTTTATCGACTTCTATGGCCAGTTCGGCTGGCCCGGAGTGGCAATCGGCTCCGCCCTCATCGGGCTTGTGCTTGGCGCGCTGCAGATGCTCCTGCAAAGCGTCCGGAACGATTTCGAGTCCCATGTTTTCCTGCTGGCGGCCGGAACGCTCACCATATTCTATCTGACCCAGGCCAGCATCTTCCGCACCGCACTCGGCTATGGCGGAGGCATCTTCCTGCTGTCCTGGGTCGCTTTTTATGGTTGGCAGAACTTCTTCGGAGAGAAGTCATGGCAAGCCAGCCGGTCCACGGCATAGAGGCGCATGGCCCTGCCGCCAGGGCGGATTTCCGCCCCCGCCACCTTGCCTG
>QGUU01000007.1 GCA_003242525.1 Pseudomonadota bacterium
TCAGGTTGACTGCGACGACCAGCGGTTGCTCGTAGGAGCGGCAGACCGACACTGGAACAGGATTGACGAGCGCGCCGTCCACGAGAAGGCGGCCATTGCAGTTCACAGGCTCGAACACGCCGGGCAGCGCATAGGAAGCACGCATGGCGTTGATGAGCGAGCCATTCGAAAGCCAAATTTCGTGGCCGGTGCGAATTTCTGCCGCGACGGCGACAAAGGGCTTGGGAAGTTGCTCGAAACTGGCCCCTTCCAGATGCTGGCGCAAACGCGCATCCAGCTTCATGCCGCCGAACAGGCCGCTGCCTCCCAGCCTGAAATCAAGCAGGCTGAACATGCGTCGCCGGGTCAGGCTGCGGGCGAATTCTTCCAGTTCATCGAGTTTTCCGGCCAGGTAGCAGCCGCCCACCAGCGCACCGATCGACGTGCCGGCGATCATTGAAATTTCGATGCCTGCCTCGTCGAGGGCGCGCAGCACCCCGATATGCGCCCAACCGCGCGCACAGCCTCCACCAAGCGCCAGCGCGATGCCGGTCTTACCGGGGGTGTTCTCATCAAACGGGCAGCCGGGCGAAACGGGGCCATTGGCCTCCATCACATCTCCCCTGCTGCGCAATGACGCCCATTCGAGCATCATGGCCTCCATTATCTGCCCCAGCATGCACGCCTAACGTATCGAAATCGTGAATTTACGTGGTGGCAAGAGAGCAAGTGGTTCACGAGCGCATTCTATAGGTGTCAGTCCTATCGAACAGCACCCTTTAGTCGGAGGCGAGAGTGGCCTTGCCGTCGCCAAGTTCCACCGTTCGATAGAAGCAGGAACGCCGGCCAGTGTGACAGGTTGCATTGTCACCTGACACATTCACCCGCAGCCAAATTGCGTCCTGGTCACAATCCGTGAGGATCTGGACCACCTGCTGCAGATTTCCGGACGTCTCCCCCTTCTTCCAGATCGACTGGCGGGAGCGGGACCAGTAGTGCGCGATGCCGGTTTCCAGCGTAAGCGCGAGCGCTTCGGCATTCATGTGCGCAACCATCAGAAGCATGCCGTCCCCGGCATCGGTGACGACGGCGGTGACCAGCCCGTTCGCGTCGAAGCGCGGCGTGAAGGTGGAGCTTTCCTCCAGCGCCGTCTTGTCGTCGGGGGCAGGATCGAATCTGAACGTCGGCATGGTCGCGGCTCCGGTTCACGGGATCGGCCGTCAGGCCGCGGCGCCGCGCACCATGGCAACGAAGCGCAACTGCTCTTCCGGATGATCCCGGAAACTGCCGGTGAAGGTTGAAGTCAAGGTTGTGGAGCCCTGCTTGCGGATGCCGCGCATGGCCATGCACATATGCTCCGCTTCAATCATCACGGCGACGCCGCGAGGATTGAGCACGTCCTGGATGACACCTGCGATCTGCGCTGTCATCGCCTCCTGCGTCTGGAGCCGGTGGGCAAAGATGTCTACCACCCGCGCGATCTTGGAAAGGCCCACCACCTTCCCGTCGGGCAGATAGCCGACATGAGCCTTGCCGATGATCGGCACCATGTGATGCTCGCAATGTGAGTGGAACTGGATGTCCCTGACCAGAACAAGGTCGTCATAGCCGGCCACTTCCTCGAAGGTGCGGCCAAGTTCTTCCGAAGGGCACTTGTCATACCCGCCAAACATTTCACGAAACGCCTTGGCAACGCGCTTTGGCGTATCGACCAGGCCTTCGCGGTCCGGGTTGTCCCCGGTCCAGCGGATCAGCGTACGTACAGCCGCCTCTACCTCGGCCTGGCTGGGCCGATCCGTGGTCGGCTTGTCCATATAAGCCGAAGGCGGCATGACCTTCTTGATGACAGCGTCCATAAAGGTGTCTCCCGTAGCCCCGCTCAAGACGGGGCGAGTTGAACGGACCACAGCCTTTTACGGGACGTCTGCCCGAAAGCGGCGTGACTGGATCCGGGAATAGGATGCTCGACTTGCCTTGCCGTTCCCGGAACAGGAGCATTATATATATTCATGACGAGCGAATGAAAGGCTGCGCTGCGGCAAACGATGCTCGCTGAACGGCGGTGGACCGGAAAATCATGATAGACGATGTCTACAACACGAAAATTCTTGGTTTTGCCGGAAACATCACCCGCATCGGCCGGCTCGAACAGCCCGACGCCACTGCCAAGGCGCATTCCAAGCTTTGCGGCTCCACCGTCACGGTAGACCTGAAGATGCAGGACGGTGTAGTTACCGACTTCGCTCATGAAGTAAAGGCCTGCGCGCTGGGCCAAGCTTCGTCATCGATCATGGCCCGCAACATCATCGGCGCCTCTGCCGCGGAACTGCGCGCAGTGCGCGAGACGATGCTGAAGATGCTGAAGGAAAACGGTCCGCCTCCGGAAGGTCGGTTCGAGGACCTGAAGTATCTTGAACCCGTGCGCGACTACAAGGCGCGCCACGCCTCCACCATGCTGACCTTTGACGCCGTTGTGGATTGCCTCAACCAGATCGAGTCCAGGCAGGCAGAGGAAGCAGCCTAAGCGGCCGCTTCCTTCTCTCCCAGGATCTCCTTGACCATCGGAATCACCTTCGTTCCGTAGAGTTCGATGCTCTTCATCATCTTCTCGTGGCTCGTGGTGCCGGATGAGTATTTGAGGTCGAAGCGGTTGACGCCGAGTGCCCTGACCGTTGCCGCGATCTTCTTTGCCACAGTCTCGGGCGAGCCGGCATAGGTCGAGCCATGCTCGATCTCGCGGATGAAGCTTTCCTTCGTGGTTGCCGGCCAGCCGCGTTCGGCGCCGATGCGGTCATGCATGGCCTTGTAGCCGGGCCAAAGTTCCTCGCGCGCCCGTTCGTCGGTCTCTGCCACATAGCCGGGGGAATGAACGCCGAGCGGCATCGGTTCGCTGCCGACCTGCTCCTGCGCGCGCTTGTAAAGGTCCACGAAGGGCAGGAAGCGTCTCGGGTCGCCCCCGATGATGGCGAGCGTCATCGGGATCCCGTAACGCACGGAACGAATGACTGATTCCGGGCTGCCGCCGACGCCTATCCAGGCGCTGAGCTTGCCGCTCTCGATCCTGGGATAGACAGTTACATCCTTGAGAGGAGGCCTGAGCTGCCCCTCCCAGCTCACGGACTCATTGTTGAGCAAGGCGGCGAAAAGATCGAGCTTCTCATTGAAAAGAACTTCGTAGTCGCTCAGGCGATAGCCGAACAGAGGGAAGGATTCCGTAAACGAACCCCGTCCCAGAATGACTTCGGCGCGACCGTTGGAAAGCGCGTTAACGGTAGAGAACCGCTCGAAAACCCGTATCGGATCATCGGACGACAGAACCGTAACGGCCGATCCAAGCTTGATGCGCCTTGTCCGGGTTGCGATGCCGGCCAGCATCACCTCTGGAGCGGAGATGGCGAAATCCGATCGATGATGCTCGCCAACGCCAATGAAATCCACACCGACCTCGTCGGCAAGGACGGCCTCTTCAAGCACGTTGCGAATAACCTGCGCCTCGTGCAGCAGCTTTCCGTCGGGGCCCACGGTGACGTCGCCGAAGGTGTCTATCCCGAATTCGTAGGTTTTGGTCATGGTCCGTCTCCGCGGGCGGTCCGGCCAGGCCGGTCGTGCGTAATGCCCCTTCTGCAAGCAGCAGCGGGCGGGTTGTTCCGCGGCTAGGTAGGTCCGCAGCTTGCTGCGTTCAAACTGAACGAACAGGACGCACTGTTCAAGATCGCTTGACGATAGGCATCGGCTGGCGGCGGGAATGCCCTCGCGTGAACGGACGCAAACGCCTATTTTCAGCGTCATGCAACCATCCGATCATTCCCGCGCTCCCAGGAGCCAGCATTCCCGCAACTGGAAAGGGCCCTGGCCCCGTACGCCCGCCCGCCTGCTGGGCGTCGGGCTTGTCCGCCTCTACCAGGTGACGCTTTCCGGGTTTGTCGGCAACAATTGTCGCCATCTGCCCACGTGTTCGGAATATGCCTATGAGGCGATCGCGCGCCACGGACTATGGGCGGGCGGCTGGCTGGCGCTCTTTCGTGTCGCCCGGTGCGGTCCGGGCGGCACCTGCGGTCTTGATCCGGTGCCGGAAAAGCTCGACCGACGTCTGCGCTGGTACACGCCCTGGCGCTTCTGGTCCGTTAGTCGCCCGCAGGACTGAAGGCCGGATCATCGACCGGCGAATCAGTCGACGCGGCCTGGGAGGGCGTGCGGGCCAGGGCCTTCAGCAGGCCGTGTGTCGCCGGCGCAAGCGACTTCCAGCGCAGGGTGCTGTCGGGCCCAAGGTCAGGTTCCCATTGCTGGCTGTAAACCGCATCTTCCAGCCCGGTTGCCGATTCGCCTGCTGCCCGGGGCCATGTCGCAGCCGATGCTTCCGGCACCATCAGGCCGCCCGTACCCGCAAACGCATACTCGCAGTGAGCCGGGTCGCAGCACTCATCCACGAGTGACGCGAGCTTGAGAAGGGAGGGGGCAACGAACAGGCCGACAACCTCCCGGTTGGCCGACTTGCGCACGAAGTAAGTTCTCACGGCTCGAATGTACTTTCGAAATTCTGCGTTGGAAGCGCCAGCGATCCGCAGGAAATGCCATCCTTTCTCGCGTGAACTGGCACCCTAAGCAAATCACCAGAATGTGAGGGTGGAGCTGGAAGCTGGCTTTCAAGCACGAGTCTTTACCTGCGCCGCTGCCCGCCCTAAAAGGCCGCGTCCCCAGTGGACATTCATGATCACCACCCGCGTCCGTATGCGGGACTGGATAGGAGAACACGATGCCCAAGGTTTCCCTCACATTTCCCGATGGTTCCGTTCGCGAATATGATGCGGCGACGACCGGTGCGGAATTGGCCGAGTCGATCTCGAAATCGCTGGCCAAAAAAGCCGTAGCCTATGCGCTGGACGGCACGCTGCGCGATCTTTCCGACCCGGTCGGAAGGTCCGGCGCAATCGAGATCGTCACGCGTGAGGACCCGCGCGCGCTGGAACTCATTCGACATGACGCCGCGCATGTGCTGGCCGAGGCGGTGCAGGAGTTGTGGCCGGGAACGCAGGTTACCATCGGCCCCGTGATCGAGAACGGTTTCTACTACGATTTTGCGCGAAACGAGCCGTTCACGCCGGACGACTTCCCTGCCATCGAAAAGAAGATGCGCGAGATCATTGCCCGGAACCGGCCCTTTACGAAGGAGGTCTGGTCCCGCGAGAAGGCAAGGCAGGTTTTCCGCGATAAGGGCGAGGCCTACAAGGTCGAACTCATTGACGCGATTCCGGAAGATCAGGACCTCAAGATCTATTATCAGGGTGACTGGTTCGATCTTTGTCGCGGGCCGCATATGGTTTCGACCGGACAAATCGGCTCGGCTTTCAAGCTGATGAAGGTGGCCGGGGCCTATTGGCGGGGCGATTCGAACAATCCGATGTTGACGCGCATCTACGGCACGGCATGGGCGACCCAGGCTCAGCTGGACGAATATCTCCACATGCTGGCGGAAGCCGAGAAGCGCGACCATCGCCGCCTCGGGCGCGAGATGGATCTGTTCCACTTCCAGGAGGAAGGACCCGGCGTCGTCTTCTGGCATGCGAAGGGCTGGCGGGTCTTCCAGAATCTCATTGCCTATATGCGCCGCCGCATCGGCGATGAATACCAGGAAGTGAACGCTCCCCAGGTGCTGGACAAGTCGCTATGGGAAACGTCCGGCCATTGGGGATGGTATCAGGAGAACATGTTTGCGGTGAAGTCCGCTCACGCCTTCAACCATCCCGACGATCCGGAGGCGGACCAGCGCATCTTCGCGCTCAAGCCGATGAATTGTCCGGGGCATGTCCAGATCTTCAAGCACGGCCTCAAGTCCTATCGCGACCTGCCGATCCGGCTAGCGGAATTCGGCAACGTCCATCGCTACGAGGCGTCCGGCGCCCTGCACGGGCTCATGCGGGTGCGTGGCTTTACCCAGGACGACGCCCACATCTTCTGCACCGAGGAGCAGCTTGAGGCGGAGATTCTCAAGATCAACGACCTGATGATGTCGGTGTACGAGGATTTCGGTTTCGAAGAGGTCGAGGTCAAGCTTGCCACGCGCCCGGAGAAAAGGGTCGGCACCGATGCCATGTGGGATCATGCCGAGGACATCCTCAAGCGCGCGCTGGAGCGCATGGCGCGTGAGGACAACCGCATCAAGGTCGGCATCAATGAGGGCGAGGGCACTTTCTACGGCCCGAAATTCGAATACACCCTGAAGGACGCCATTGGCCGCGAATGGCAATGCGGTACGACGCAGGTTGACTTCAACCTGCCGGAGCGCTTCGGCGCCTTCTACATCGGTTCGGATTCGGAAAAGAAGCAGCCGGTAATGGTGCACCGCGCCATTGCCGGGTCGCTGGAGCGGTTCCTCGGCATACTGATTGAAAACTATGCCGGGCATTTTCCTCTCTGGTTTGCCCCGCTGCAGGTGGTGGTCGCGACAATCACCTCGGACGCAGATGACTATGCCGAAAAGGTCGTCAAGCGGTTGAAGGCCGCTGGCCTGACCGCCGAGGCGGACCTGCGCAACGAGAAGATCAACTACAAGGTGCGTGAACACAGCCTCGCAAAGGTTCCTGTCATCCTCGTCTGCGGGCGGCGCGAGGCGGAAGAGGGAACGGTAAACCTTCGCCGGCTGGGCTCGCGCGACCAGCAGTCGCTCACGCTCGAAGATGCGGTTGCGGCTTTGGTCGATGAGGCGACACCGCCCGACATCCGTCGCGCGCGTCTTGCCGCGGCCGCATAGAGATGCTGACGGCGGCGACGGCTCCTGCCATCGCCGCCTGTCACGCAAGCGATGGTGATTGAACGGCGTCGCTCAGTCGGCGGCGTCCGGGTCTACAGCCGTGGCCTCCGAGGCGATGACTTCGACTTCGCCATTCTTGCCGGCTTCGACGGTAAAATCCTTCTGGTAGATGCGGTCGCGGTTCTTAGCGATCACCGTATAGGCACCTTCGGCAAGTACCATGGGGGCATAGGCGCCCACGGCTTCCTTGATCGGATCGCCGGATTCATTGAGCACTGACCAGGACGTGTCGGCGATCGCCTCGCCCCCCGGTTCGCGCACCAGCTTCATGGTGACTTCGGCTGCATGATGCTCGATCGTCGCCTCCGTCAGCTTTCCTGCCTCAACTCGGATGTCGGAGCGGATCACCGCATTCGTCGCCCCGTAGGTCGAAACCACGTGGTAAATGCCGGCATTGAGGCGCACCACCGTGTTCGGCTTTACGTTGGGGATGATCAGGGCTTGGTCGCCGTCAGGCTCGGTTCCGCGCTCATAGATGGAGAAGCGAAGCTTTTTCGGTGAAATATGCTGTCCCCCGGCCAGGACGGCATCCAGCTTCAACCCTCCGGCATCCAGCACGATGTTTTCGCGCCGCGGTTCGCGCCTGACGGTGATGCGCTTGGTGGCGCCAGCCCGGCCATAGGCCGCATGAACCAGATAGCTGCCAGGTTCGAGTTGGAAGGAGGCTTTGCCGCCATGGGCCGAGGCCACCAGGGGCAGCTTCCCGTCGGCCGCAGGCTCTGGCTTGAATACACGCCAGACGAGGCCGCGGGTGATTTCCTCGCCATCTTCCGTAAGCTGTGCACTGAGCGTGATTTCGCCCGTCGCGGCGATGGCGAGTTGATTGCCCGGACTTGCCGGCGCGTATTCCGAGAGGTCCGGCAGGTCGAGCGATTCCAGCGGATCGCTGCCCAGCACGTCTTCCTCCTGGGCGCCGGCTAGTTGAGCCATGCCGAATGAAATGGCCACCACGAGGGCAAGTAGCGGCGAAAGGCGAGAGAGCGTGACCGACATGGCTTGCGTTGAAGCCCAGGCCGATGGCAATTTCAAGGCCTTTCCGGCGCCGATGCGCCGTTCGAATCGCCCGTTTCCCGAGGCCTCAGCCCACAAGAATGTTCTGGAGACACGCATGACGTCGCCCATTATCGAGTTCCTGCTCAGCCGCAGTTCCGTCCCGATCAATGAACTGCAAGAACCCGGCCCGAGCGACGCCGAGATCGCCATCATCATCAAGGCAGCCTCCCGCGTTCCAGATCACGGCAGGCTGGCCCCGTGGCGCTTCATCCTTTACCGGGGCGATGTGCGTTCACAGATCGGAGAAAAACTGGCCGCGCTCGCCGAACAGCGCGAGGGACCGCTGCCGGAGGGGCGCAGAAACCAGGAATTGACGCGTTTTTCGCGCGCACCACTGGTCATCGGCGTCGTATCGTCTCCCAAGGACAATCCGAAGATTCCGCAATGGGAGATGTTCCTTTCGGCCGGCATGGCGGCGATGAATCTGGCGCACGCCGCCAATGCGCTCGGCTATCGCACCAACATGGTCACCAACTGGTATTCGGATGTGCCTGAAGGGCGCGCAATTCTCGGCCTTGCGCCGCATGAACGCGTTGTCGGCTTTGTCCACATTGGCAGCTTCACCGGCACCGTTACGGAACGGCCACGTCCTGAAGTATCCCAGCTATATTCCGACTATACCGGCCCCTGGGAAGGATAGACACCAGCCGCCCTTGCGCGAGCCAGAAGGCGCTCGGCAAGCCTGAGGTGCGGACGGTCGTACATCTTGCCATCGACGGCGACGACACCGGGATTGTTGGCCGCGGCGAATGCAGCCACGATTGCCGCCGAGCGCTCGATTGCCTCGGGCGAGGGCGTAAAGGCGGCATTGATGATTGGCACCTGGTCGGGATGTATCGCCATCTTGGCCGTAAATCCGTCGCGCTCCGCCTCCGTGCATTCAGCCTGAAAGCCTGCCATGTCGCGGAAGTTCGGGAATACGGTGTCCACCGCAGCCACATTGGCCGCGGCCGCGGCCAGCAGGGTAACGGAGCGCGCGAGCTGAAACACGGGCGTGTAACGGCCGGCTTCGTCGCGCGCGGCACGTGCCCCGATCGCCGCCGAAAGATCTTCAGCACCCCAAGTGAGACCCGCGAGCCTCTTGCTGGCGCCGGCATAGCTGCGGGCGGCAAACACGCCTTCCGCCGTCTCGGTGATGATCGGCAGGATAGCAATTGCACCGTCGGGCAGTCCGGCTTCCGCCTCATACACGCGCAGTTTCGCAGAAAGAAGCTGCACATCCTGGCCGCCATTCGACTTCGGAAGCATGATACCGTCGGGCCGGGCCGGCACGATTTCCGCGAGGTCTGCGTCCGTCAGGCCGGTCGACAGGTCGTTCACGCGAACGTAGACTGAGGCATCCGTCTGATGCCGTCGGTCTGCGATGAAGTCCGCAGCGATTCGACGCGCGGCAACCTTGTCCGAAGGGGAGACGGAATCCTCCAGATCGACGATCACCACGTCCGCGCCCGCGGCGAAGCCCCTTTCCAGTTTCCTGTCGGAGTTTCCGGGGACGAACAGCAGGGAGCGCATCAGGTCGGCTTTTTCAGCATCATCGCCTGGCGCACGCACTTGGCCACCAGCACGTCGTTCTGGTTGTATGCGCGATGCTCGAATTCGACGATGCCCCGGTCCGGCTTCGATCTCGATTCGCGCACCGAAAGCACCGTCGTCTCTACTCGGATCGTGTCGCCATGGAAAACAGGGTGCGGGAAGATCGTCTCCGTCATGCCAAGATTTGCCACGGTGGTCCCAACCGTAATGTCGTTGACGGAAATGCCGATCATGAGGCCGAGCGTGAACAGCGAGTTCACAAGGGGCTTGCCCCATTCCGTCCTGGCGGCAAAATCGAAGTCGATGTGCAAGGGCTGGGGGTTAAGCGTCATGACCGAGAAAAGGACGTTGTCGCTTTCCGTCACCGTCCTGCGCAGAGGATGCCGGAACACCTGGCCGACCGTGAATTCCTCGAGATAGAGACCGGGCATGTTCGCTCACCTTTGAAGGGTTGATAGTCGCTGCCGGCTGATCCGACAAGGAGGAACGCGGCGCATTGTCATGGTTTCCAAGACCTCAACGAATATGGTGAACCGTTCGTAAACCTTTTTGCGGTTACCGTTCCCGCCGGGGCCAGATCTATTTTGGCCGGGGGTGCTGCGGGTATGGTAGTTTCGCATTTCCTGAAATGGATCGACACGGCGAAAGTCGCGCAGCGCGCGGCAGCCGCTGCCGCCCTGGCCCGGGCCTATATGGATGCAAACCTGTCCTTCGAGGACCGCTGCGCAGCCGAGGCCGCGTTGACCTTCCTGCTGGACGATCCCTCCTCAAAGGTGAGGCAGGCCATGGCCGAGGCGCTCTCGATGAGCCGGCATGCCCCTGCCCAGATCATTGCCGCGCTCGCCGCCGACCAGCCTGAAGTGGCCGGTCCGGTCCTGGCCAGATCACCCCTCCTGACCGATTCCGACCTTGTCGACCGGGTTGCCGCCGGTTCCCGCGCCACGCAATTGCTGATTGCCGGGCGGCCCACGGTGTCGATGGCCGTGTCGGCGGCCATTGCCGAAATCGGAGATGCCGAAGCCTGCGCTGCGCTGCTGAAAAACGGAGGGGCGGAAATCGCCTCCCTGACCTTCCGCCGAATCGCCGAACGCCATGGCCATGTGCCGGAGATTCGCGAGGCGCTGATCGCCGACCCCAGGCTGCCGGCCGATTGCCGGCATATGCTCCTGGTCAAGCTCGGCGAGGCGTTGAAGGGATCGCCTCTTGTAGTGGCGTTGATGGGGCCCGAACGCGCGGAGCGGCTGATGCGCGAGGTCTGCGTCAAGGCGTCGGTAAAGCTCGTCGAACGCACTCGAACCGAAGAACATGGTGCGCTCGTCGAACATCTGCGCCTGCGCGGAGACCTGACCGCGGGCTTCATCGTGCGCATCCTTGCCCACGGCAAGGTCGATTTCTTCGGTTCGGTTCTGGTGGCGCTGACCGGCCAGTCGGAACAACGGATCAGATCGCTGCTTGCCGGGGGCCACGACACTGCTCTGCGGGCGCTTTTCGGCAAGGCCGGCCTTTCACCTTCCACGCACGATATCCTGATCCGCGCCCTGAAGGTATGGCGTGAAGTCGCAAATGGCAGGCGTCTGGCGGGCGCGCAGGAGGTAAGCTGGCTGATGCTGAAGGAGCTTGGCGGCCAGGCTGCGGAAGGACCGCTTGCCTCGCTGGTGAAATCCATCCACCTCGAAGCGCTGCGCGATAACGCGCGCGGACACGCACTGGCGATCGCAGCCGCATAGGCAAAGGGTGCCAGGCACGCAAAGACCCCGGCGCTGCCGCCGGGGTCCAGCTTCAGGTGGTGAAAGAAAACGGACTTTACACCGAATAGTACATGTCGAATTCCACCGGATGCGGTGTCATTTCGAAGCGCATCACCTCCGCCATCTTCAGTTCGATGAAGGCATCGATCTGGTCGTCATCGAAGACGCCGCCGGCCTTGAGGAAGCCGCGGTCCTTGTCGAGGCTCTGCAGCGCCTCGCGCAGGCTGCCGCAGACAGTCGGGATCTTCTTCAGCTCCTTCGGCGGCAGGTCGTACAGGTCCTTGTCCATGGGCTGGCCGGGATGGAGCCTGTTCTTGATGCCGTCAAGGCCGGCCATCAGCAGGGCCGCGAAACCCAGATACGGATTTGCGCCCGGATCGGGGAAGCGGATCTCGACGCGCTTGGACTTCGGCGACGCGCCGAATGGAATGCGGCAGGACGCCGACCGGTTGCGTGCCGAATAGGCGAGCAGAACGGGAGCCTCATAGCCCGGCACCAGGCGCTTGTAGGAGTTTGTCAGCGGGTTGGTGAAGGCATTGATGGCCTTGGCGTGCTTGATGATGCCGCCGATGAAATAGAGGCAGGTTTCCGATAGGCCGGCATATTCATTGCCGGCAAAGGTCGGCTTGCCATCCTTCCAGATCGACATGTGGACGTGCATGCCCGAGCCGTTGTCGCCAAATACAGGCTTGGGCATGAAGGTCGCCGTCTTTCCATAGGCGTTGGCCACCTGATGCACGACATACTTGTAAAGCAGCATCTTGTCGGCGTTGCGCACCAGCGTGTCGAACTTGATGCCGAGCTCGTGCTGGGCGGCGGCAACCTCATGATGGTGTTTTTCCACCCGGACGCCCATTTCCGCCAGGACGGTGAGCATTTCCGAGCGCATGTCCTGACACGAATCTATCGGCGGCACCGGGAAGTAGCCGCCCTTCGTCCGCGGACGATGGCCCAGGTTGCCGGTTTCGTAGTCCGTGTCGTCGTTGGAAGGCAACTCGGATGAATCGAGCCTGAAGCCGGTGTTGTAGGCATCGGCCTTGTACTTCACGTCGTCAAAGACGAAGAACTCGGCTTCCGGGCCGACATAGACGGTGTCGCCGATGCCTTCGGCCTTCATGTAGGCTTCTGCTTTCTTGGCAATGCCCCGGGGGTCGCGATTATAGGCCTCGCCAGACACCGGATCGAGAATGTCGCACAGGATGACCATGGTGGACTGTGCAAAGAACGGGTCCATGTGGACCGTTTCGGGGTCGGGCATCAGCACCATGTCGGACTCGTTGATGGCCTTCCAGCCGGCGATCGACGATCCGTCGAACATGACGCCGTCGGCGAACATGTCCTCCTCAACCTCGGCAACGTCCATGGTCACATGCTGCAGCTTGCCCTTGGGATCCGTGAAGCGAAGGTCGACGAACTTCACTTCGTTGTCCCTGATCTGTTTCATGATGTCGGATGCGGTAGTCATAGGCTCTTTTTCCTGTGGCTTTGATTGTGTTGCGTGCCAGCGTGTCAGATCGCGTCCGGCCCGGTCTCTCCGGTGCGGATGCGCACCGCTTCTTCGATGTTGGAAACGAAGATTTTCCCATCCCCGATCCGGCCTGTCTGGGCGGCCTTGCGAATGGCCTCGACCGCCGTTTCAACGGCGTCGTCTGCGAGGACAACCTCGATTTTCACCTTGGGCAGGAAATCGACGACGTACTCGGCGCCGCGATAGAGTTCCGTGTGGCCCTTCTGTCTTCCGAAGCCCTTGGCCTCTATTACCGTGATGCCTTGCAGGCCGGCTTCCTGCAGGGCCTCTTTGACTTCATCGAGCTTGAACGGCTTGATGATCGCCTCGATCTTTTTCATCAGATGTCTGCCTCCAGTACCGAAAACGGATCTGCATCCGCTCGCTCTTCCAAAAGCATGAAACGTGCCAGTTCGGATTGGCGCCGTCCGGACGAACAGGCCGAGCAGAACTTGCCGCTCAGATGGGCATATCGCGGATATTTGCACCTGTTTCCGGCCACTGGGCTGGAGCGATTGTACCGGCCGGCTGTTGCTTTCGCCCGGAAGTTGGGCAGCCTGCCAAAAAAGTAGGCATCCGCCATCGTCGAGGTTGCAAAATATGCGAAAGGTGCGCGTGAAGCGTTTGCGTCCGGCCGTTGCGTGGTCAATCCTGTGGGCCGAGGTGACGGATCGATGAAGCTTGAGCTCCTCACTCCTGAAGAGATGGCCGAAGCAGACCGGCGCGCCATCGCCGCTGGCCCCTTCGACGGCATTGGCCTGATGCGCAACGCCGGGCAGGCCGTGACTGCGGTTTTGCTTGCGAGGTACCCGCAGATGCGCCGGATTCACGTGCTGTGTGGTCCAGGCAACAATGGTGGCGATGGCTATGTCATCGCGCGGCTGCTGCATGAAACCGGCGCTTCTGTCAGCCTGTGGGCATCAGGCGCGCCGCGGAGTGGAAGCGACGCGGCGAAGGCGGCGGCGGAATGCCCCCTTCGGGCGCTGTCCCTTGCAGATTTTGCCCCAATGCCAGGCGAACTTGTCGTGGACGCGCTCTATGGAGCCGGCCTGTCGCGTGCACTCTCGGGCATGGATGCCCAAGCGCTCGAAAAGGTCGAAGCACTCGGCCTGCCTGTCATGGCGGTCGATTTGCCTTCGGGCGTGTCAGGTGCCACCGGAGCGGTGCCGGGGGCGGCCTTCCGGGCGGCGGTAACTGTCACCTTTGGGCGGAGAAAGCCCGGTCACCTTCTGCTGCCCGGCCGCGAATTTTGCGGCGAGGTCATTCTTGCAGACATTGGTATAGGGGACGACGTGATTGCCTCCGTGGGCGCAAGAACATTCGTCAACGAGCCGGCGCTGTGGCGTGCCGCGCTGCCCGTGCCCTCGGTCGATACGCATAAATATAGGCGCGGGCATGTCGCCGTCTTCTCCGGCGGGCCGGACTCGACGGGGGCCGCACGGCTCGCCGCCATGGCGGCGGCCCGCAGCGGGGCAGGGGCCGTGACAGTGCTGTCGCCCGGTAGTGCCATGCACGTCAATGCCGCCCATCTCACGGCTATCATGCTCCACAAGGTCGACGATGCAGCAGACCTGTCTGCATTCGTGAAAGCCCGTTGGCCCTCGGCCTTTATCCTCGGTCCCGGCTTCGGTATCGGTGAAAAGGCGCGCGACTTCACCCTGGCCCTGCTGCGAGACGGCGGTCGAAGCGTCGCTCTTGTTCTGGATGCCGATGGCATCACCGCATTCCGGGAAACGCCCGAAACCCTGTTCGAAGCAGCGGCCCACAGTGGAACCGCCCTCGTGCTGACGCCGCATCAGGGCGAGTTTGCGCGCCTGTTTCCGGACCTTGCCGCGAACGAACAGCTTTCAAAGCTGGAGAAGGCCAGAAGTGCGGCATCGCGATCCCAGGCAGTCGTCATCTTCAAGGGCGCGGATACGGTGGTCGCCGCCCCCGACGGCAGAGCTGCGATCAACGCAAACGGCGTGCCGTGGCTGGCCACTGCCGGGTCGGGCGACGTGCTGGCCGGCATCGTAGCCGGCCTGATGGGGCAGGGCATGCCGGTATTCGAGGCGGCGTCCGCCGCCGTTTGGCTCCACGCAGAGGCAGGAAGCCGGTTCGGACCCGGCCTGATTGCCGAAGATCTGCCACTGTCCCTTGCCGCCGTATTCCAGGCCCTGCTGACAGGGCAGGAGCGGGTCGTCAACCCGTAGCGATTTCTGCTGGCTTGGCCCGCCGCCGCTGCAGGTTCAGCATGTTGCCAAGAAGGATCAGCGCTGCTCCGGCGGCGACGAACATGTCGATCTGCTCGCTATAGAGCAGCCAGCCGATCAGCGCCGTTAGCGGCACCCGCAGAAAATCCATGGGCGCAATCAGCGTGGCATCGGCGTAGAACAGGGCACGCGCCAGACACAGATGCGAGGACATGCCGGTGAAAGCGATGACCGCAATCCAGGGCCACAGCGCCAGTGGCGGGTTCTGCCATTCGTAAAAGGCAGGCACCAGCCCCAGGACCGACTGAACGATCAGCATCCAGAAGATGATGCGGATAGTGCTCTCGGTTCGCGTCATAGATTTCACCATCACCATGGACATGCCGAAGAAGACGGCGGCGCCCAGGACGATGATGTGGCCTGGATTGATCGTTCCGGCGCTTGGCCGCACGATTATGATGACGCCAATCAGCCCGAGCGCGATCGAGACGATGCGGGCCTTGTTCAGCCTCTCGCCGAGAAAGGTCACGGCCAGCACTGCCGTCCAGATCGGTGTGGTGAATTCGATGGAGACAAGTACGCCCAGCGGAATCAGGGTGAGCGCGTAAAGCCAGGCACCTTGCCCGAAATAGTGGACGACGTTGCGCGCGATATGCAGGGACATGCGTTGCGAGCGCATCGCGCCAAAGCCCCCGCTCATCATGACGACAGGCAGGATCATCAGCCAGCCGATCACGGAACGCAGTTCCAGCACCTGGAACACGCCCAGAACCTGCGTGGTTTCCCGTCCGGCAACTGACATCGCCAGAAATGAGGCGATAGACAGAGCCATCCAGAGGGCGGCCTTGGCTAGAGAGGGTTGCGTCGACATGGCGGCCTATGTGGCAGAGGTCATGCAGATCAACAATCGGTAGCAGCGCCAATTGCATGGGCCAGCGGCTTTTCGTGAAGGAACCGGCTTTTGCCCTCGGCGTTGGCCTCGACTAGATTTGGCATGGAAACCGGAACGGAGGGAGGACATTTGCTCATCATTCGTCTTGGCATCATCCTCGGTTGCTTCCTTGGCGGACTGGCCGCAGCGCTGGCGGAGGAAGCCGACTTTCTGGATTCGCTGGAAGGGCAGTGGGCAGGGAAGGGTTCCGTGAAGGTGCGTGTTGCCTCGCCGACGATTCCCGTCACCTGCAAGTTCACTTCCAATGCCGGCTCCGACTCCCTTGCGCTGGACGGCCATTGCCGCGGACTGCTGGTCTTCTCGCGAAGGATCAGCGCGACGCTAAAAGGGAAGGAGGGCAGCTATTCCGGCACTTATATTGGCGCGGGCACCGGGCCGGCAGTCCTGGACGGGGTACGCAAGGGCAGCGCCATAGACCTTGGGATCACCTGGGCGAAACCGGTCAATGGTGACCGCAAGGCCACGATGACGCTCGAGAAGACCGGCGAATCTGGCATGACGCTTATCACCACCGACGTGGATCCCCGTTCGGGGAAGAGCGTGGTTACCAGCCGGATCGAACTGAAGCGGGTGCAATGATTGCGAAGCCGGGTACCGATTGAAGCTTTCCTCCGCTCCGCTGCAAGCAGGGTGTGCCCGATCCTCCTGCCGAGCTCATACGGGCGGGTTATGAGGCTGGAACAACTTGCCCCTTTCCGCAATGAATACCATCGCGAAAGCAAGGATGGACACGATGCAGAAACCTGCGGCCAGCGGAGTCACGGTGCCATTGTAGGCCTGGCCGATGATCGTGCCGATGACCCCTCCGCCGAATGTCTGCGTGAAACCGAGCACCGACGAGGCCGTGCCCGCGACATGCCCGAGCGGCTCCATCGCCAGCGCGTTGAAGTTCGAGCCCAGCAACCCGAAAGCCAGCATGTCCAGCGTGAACAGCGTGATGAACAAGGGGAAGGGGACCGGCCCCGCCAGCGAGAAGGCGAACCACAGTGAGCTGATGAGCATGAATGCAAGCAGCGCAAACTGCGACAGCCGACGCATGCCGAATGCCCCGACCAATCTGGAATTGGCGAAGTTCGACAGCGCCATCAACGAGGCGATGGCGGCGAATACCACGGGAAAGAGCTTGCCCAGGTCGTAGAGCTCGACATAGACCTGCTGGGCCGAGTTGATGAACCCGAACAGGGCACCGAAGATTACCATGCCCGCACCAGTGTAGCAG
>QGUU01000333.1 GCA_003242525.1 Pseudomonadota bacterium
CCGGACGGCGGTGGCGACAAAGCGATGATAGCCGCAGACGGCGGCGGTGGTGATCGCATGCCGGGCAAGGCCGAGTGCCTGCTGGAGATCTGGACGCAGCGGTTGCCTGGCCTTGGCGCACAGGCGGCGCACGCGACCGGCCGTGTCGTCGCCGCTTAACGTGGTAAGATCGATGCACTGGAGGGCGCGCACCAGCCACGCTGCCTGCCACTCCTTCTTGACGGTACGACGGCCGGCAAGCGTCGCAACACGACGTTCGGCGGCGGACAGATTGACCCGGATCGCGTCGAGCGGGTCGAGCGAGAAGGCTACGCCCGGGTTCCAGGGCTGCGGCCGATTGGCGAAGGGGGCGGCATGACCCACCTGCTTCTCTAAAATGTTCATCAGCGCACTCCCGACCTGCCGCCTGCCGTCACCTTATAGCGGGCAATGCGGCCGGCCAATGCGGATTGGCAGATGCCTGGCTCAACGAAAGATGGCGCATATCGTCAAGCGTGGCGTTGCTCATCGTCTATGTTATGTCCTACTGGACACCATCTCAGCCGGAGCAGACAAGATGAGCAACCATCACCTCGAGTTCTTTATCGACGGCAAGTGGGTGGCGCCCGCGGTGCCCGCCACCCTCGACGTGATCGATCCTTCGACGGAGGAAGCCTACACGAAAATCTCCGTCGGCTCGAAGGCGGATGTTGACCGCGCGGTGGCGGCCGCGAAAGCGGCTTTCCCCGCCTTTTCGCAAACAACCAGGGAAGAACGCCTGCAACTCCTGCGTCGTATCCTTGAAATCTACAATGAGCGTTACGAGGACATTGCGCAGGCCGTGAGCCAGGAAAACGGCTCACCGATCACCTGGGCGCGCGAGGCGCAGGCGTGGGCAGGCCGCGCGCACCTGGAAGCCACCATCAAGGCACTGGAAGATTACCAGTTCTCCGAAAAGCGCGGCACCACCATGGTGGTGAAGGAGCCAATCGGCGTCTGCGCCCTCATCACGCCATGGAACTGGCCGCTCAACCAGATAGTCTGCAAGGTGGCCCCGGCCATCGCCGCCGGCTGCACCATGGTGCTGAAGCCCTCCGAGATCGCACCTATCAGCGGCATCATCTTTTCCGAGGTCATGGAAGCGGCGGGCACGCCCAAGGGCGTGTACAACATGGTCAACGGTACCGGGCCCGATGTCGGCCAGGTCATGGCAGGCCATCCGGATGTCGACATGGTCTCCTTCACGGGCTCGACCCGCGCCGGAATCATCGTTGCCAAGACGGCGGCCGATACGGTCAAGCGCGTAGCGCAGGAGCTGGGCGGCAAATCGGCAAACATCATATTGCCCGACGCCGACTTCGAGCGCGCCGTGCGCAAGGGCGTGAATGCCTGCTTCGGCAATAGCGGCCAGTCCTGCGATGCGCCGACCCGCATGCTCGTGCCGGCATCGCGCCATGACGAGGCGCTGGAGGTAGCAAAGAGGGCCGCGGAAGCTCACAAGGTGGGCGATCCACGCCTGGAGGACACGCAGCTCGGACCAGTGGTGAGCCAGATCCAGTTCGACAAGATCCAGGGCCTGATCGAGAGCGGCATCCAGGAGGGAGCCACGCTGGTGACGGGTGGCCTCGGCCGGCCGGAGCACCTGAATCGCGGCTACTATGTGCGGCCCACCGTGTTCGGCCACGTCAAGCCCGGCATGAGGATCGAGCGCGAGGAGATTTTCGGGCCGGTGCTGTCGATCCTCTCCTATGAGGACGAGGACGATGCGGTCAGGATCGCCAACGATTCCATATATGGGCTCGCTGCCTATGTGCAGTCCAAGGACATCGAGCACGCACGCAAGGTGGCTGCGCGGCTGCGTGCCGGCCAGGTGTCGATCAACTATCCGGAATGGGATACGTTCGCGCCCTTCGGCGGCTACAAGCAGTCCGGCAACGGCCGCGAATATGCCGACTGGGCAATCCACGACTTCCTTGAGGTCAAGGGCATCATCGGCTACGGCGACTGACAGGTGCCGGATGCGCTCTTCAGCATCCGGCGCGCGCTTTCCTCGTCTGTGATGAATACGGTGGGCGCAAACAGCTTCATTGCGCCCACCAGTGCGTCGGTCTTTTCCTTGCCGCCGGAAGCGAGAATTCGCAAAGGGGCGCGGCGAAGCCGGTCTATCTCGACCGACATGACCAGCTTGTTGACCGGGTGATCGACAAGCCGACCCTCACGGTCGAAGAAGTGAAACAGGAGATCACCCACCGCGCCGCTCGCGACGAGCGTCTCGCGATCCGATTCGCTCAGGAAGCCGCCGCGATAAAAGGTCGTGGCGGATGCGATGCCGCCAATCGAGACCAGCACTGCGTCGAGATCATCCGCCAAACGAAAGATTTCCTGAAGGCCGCAGCGCTCTACCAGTGCCTGTTTGGTGGCGACGCTGTCCACCACGGCCGGGGTGGGAATCAGATATCCGTCGCCCTGGAAGGCCTGCGCGAAACGCCAGGCAAATTCGGCCGGATTGATGCGCCGCGCCACGCCGACGCCGCCCAGCAGCGAGATGACCTTGAAACCGGAGAGCGAACGCGAGCCCAGAAATGGCAGGGTTGCAAACAGCGTCTGCCCCCAGCCGACCCCTACTCTCATTTCCGGGCGCATCGCGTCTGACAGATAGGCCCCGGTCTTTGCGGCGATGGCCGGTATCGGATCGGCCTCCGGGCGCGACAAGGGCGCGACGAAAGCCTGCTGAAGGCCGAACGCCCGCTCGAGCTCACGCTCCAGCCGGACGATTTCGGCAAGCTCGCCTTCTATGGCGATTCTGACCTCGTTGCGGGCGCGGGCTTCTGCCAGCATCCGTACGACCGTGACACGGCCGACGCCGAGCACATCGGCAATCTCGTTCTGCGTCATCTGTTCGATGAAATACATCCAGGCGGCGCGCACGCGCAGCCGGTCGAACTTGCTCCCATTGGCCGGCAAGGCGCTTTCGGTGGCCTGCATGTCGCCCCTGAAGGCCTCCTGGTCCGGCTGCCGCTTTCCTGCCATGGCAATCCTCCCGATCCATGCCGCCAACTTCGACAAGCGAGTGCTGGCAAGCAATTTCCTATTGACCCGAAAACGCCCATGGAAACAATGGATTTGCGTATTTCCGCCCTTTACGGGTGGAGGGAGAAGCAGGATAGGGCGAATGTTGCGTGAAATCTCGGAAGAGGTCCGCGTCAACCTGAAGGACCGGCTGCGCGAGGCGCGTCATACGATCCGCAAGCATCGCCATGACGCGACCCCGCCACCTGCCGGGGCCCGGCGCGCGCCCTTTCCATTCCGCGAATTGGAAGGGCTGTTCAGCCATGCCGTGAGCGCGTTCGATGACGTAATGTCCATGGCCGAATCGCTTGTGCCAATTGGTCCACGCGGCTCGGGCGCGGGGCTGGTCCAGCCATTCGGCGCCTATTTCCTGGCAGGGGACGCAATTGCAGGTGAGCGCGCCTTCAGGCGCGATCTTTACCGGCTTATGAAATCCGTGCTGACTGCGCGGCAGCTCGAAGGCGCATATGTCAGCGAAAGGAGCCTCGCGGCCACGCATGAAGCCTTTCTGAAACAACAGGAAACGTCCCTGGCCGCCCTTGAAAAGACATCAGGCTGGAGCGACCGGATCGCCGCGGTTGCGGCGCTTTCCGCTGCGCTGTTGATCGAGCTGGTACGGCATCAGCCGCTTCGCTTTACGGAAGGGTCCCTTCCCATCGACGACAGGGAAATGGCGGCCGCCTGCCTCGCGCCAATTGCCCTGGCCTGTGGTCTGGCGACGATGGAGGCAGGGAAGCCGCCCGAGGACGACCTGCTGGAGATTGCAACGCTGGCAACCGACGCGCGGATGGAACGCATTATTGCGGCGGTCCA
>QGUU01000334.1 GCA_003242525.1 Pseudomonadota bacterium
TCAGCACTGGAAGGCGCGTGACTCACCGGCTCAAGTGTGGCGAGATCGGAAAATACCGGCCGCCCCGCTACTGCGCTTTCCACGCATTCCGCAAGCGAGCCGTAGAGCACCGCATAGCCCGTGTTTCCGGGCGCATAGTGGGCGAATTTTCCAGAATTGGTCATCAGCACGCCGTCATCAAGCTCCGGCAGGATCGGCGTGACCACGACACAGGTATCGGCAACAACCCGCACGCCTGCAGCTTCGAGCGCCCTGCGCCGTCCGTCCCTGTCCAGCAGCGCCAGCACATGCCGGCCCGTGCATGCATAAATTGGAACAGCGAGCTTGCGGCCGGCGATCAGGCGCTCAAGGACATCGAATTCATCCAATGACAGATGCGGACTTCCAATGGCAACAGCGTCGATACTGTCCGCACCCTGCGCGGTGGAAAGAGCCCGCCGCGCTGCGGCCACCATTTCAGGGGTGACTTTCACCAGCAGTTCGGGCTCCTGTCCGCCCAGCGCGAGGTCGGCTGTCGATGCCTCCGGTGTCACCCCGGCAATGTGGAACAGACCGACCGCGCCGGAGGAGGCCGCCGCCGCTCCGAAAGCTTTCAGCGCGTCTTCGCCAGGATGCCTGTCGACGCCTGTCACAACGCCGATCGCGTCGCCCGTTTCCCGACCATAGAGGCTGCCGAGGACAGGCCATGCCGCTTCGGAACGGAGAAATGCGAGCGGCAGGGCCGAAACATCGAACATCAGCCGGGCCCTGCGATTTTCCGGCCTGTGGAGGCCATAGTCGGGCGCGCGACCGGTGATGGCGCAGGCAATGTCCAGAAAATCGCCATAGCGATTGGTGCGCGCGCCGAGTACCGAATTACAGAAGACAACGGCATTGGATTCGCCCCAGGCCACATCGCTGCCGAATGCGGGCCGATGGCCCGCCTGGTAGGGTGCGCAGGTCCAGCTTGGCTCACAGCCGAGTTGTCGGTAGGCGCGCATCATGCGCTGTGCCATTGCGCGCGTATGCCCCGATAGCCGCACCTTTGCGCAGCCCGTGAGGTCAAGCGCCCCGACATTGAGCGTGGCGCGCACCGAAACCTTCGCGCTCCCCTCGACCAGCCTTTCCGCGAAAAGCGTGCCGGAATCGCCATGATAGAGCGCCCCGTCTATATGCGCCGAAGCGATTGGGATCAGCCGGGGCGCGCCGAGCAGTCGGGCGCTTTCGGCGACCATCCGCATGGCCATCGCCGCACCTTGACCATCCCGGCCGTCGGCAATTGCCCTTTCCTCGGCTGTCAGCACGAGGCTCATGAGCGCCTCTTGTAGCGGATGGTTTCGAAGCGGGCCGACAGCGCGTCATAGAGGAGCAGCCGACCGACCAGCGGTTCACCAATTCCCAGGATCAGCTTGATCGCTTCCAGCGCCTGCAGCGTGCCGATGACCCCGGGCAGGGCGCCCAATATGCCGGCCTCCGCGCAGGATGGCACCAGTCCGGGTGGCGGCGGCTCCGGAAACAGATCGCGGTAGGACGGATTGGGCTGACCGTCCTCCCCTGAGGCGAAGGGCATCAGCACCGTTACGGAACCATCGAACCGGCCAACCGCTGCATGGACCAGAGGCCGCTTCTCCTGCAGGCAGGCATCCGCCACGGCAAAGCGCGTTTGGAAATTGTCGGATCCGTCGATTACTACATCGTAGCCGGCCACAAGGGCAGGGGCGTTCTCGGCCGTCAGCCGCAAATTGTGCAGTTCGACCGAGACGTGCGGATTGAGGCGTCGGATGGAGGTGCGGGCACTCTCCCCCTTCGGCTGCCCGATAAAGTCCGTGTCATGGATGACCTGCCGTTGCAGGTTGGAAAGCGAGACCTTGTCGTCGTCCACGATGCCGAGCGTGCCGACGCCGGCGGCGGCGAGATATTGCAGTGCCGGCGCGCCCAGCCCGCCGGCGCCAATCACCAGCACGCGCGCGCGTTTGAGCTTCTGCTGTCCGGCGCCGCCAACTTCCGGCAGGACGATATGGCGGGCGTACCGCTCCAGTTCTTCGGCGGTTAGCGGTTGAGGGGAGCTGTCCATGGGTCGAGATTAAAGCGTTTCTCCCCGTTGCGTCATCCCGAAATCCAGGTTCGAGCGAGGCAAGCCTACGTCATCTTTTGCAGATCGGTCCGCGCGTTCGCGCCTGTCGAGGCCGCATTCAATAGCCTTCTGTAGGCCGGACAGCGCCATGATCTACCGTCAGGAACTGCGCCCGGCCCCGGAGGCTTGAAAATAGCGCGGCGTCCGTCCCGGTCATGAAAGCCTGGCCGCCCAACTCTTCGATGATGGAAAACAATGCCGCCCTGCGCCCGGCGTCGAGATGGGCAGCGATCTCGTCGAGCAGCAGGATCGGCGCCATGCCGGCCACGTTTCCGGTGAGCCGGGCGTGCGAGAGGGCAATGCCCACGAGCAGCGCCTTTTGCTCTCCGGTAGAGCAAAGCTCCGCCGGCATGTCCTTGGGGCGGTGCCGCACGATCAGGTCCGAACGGTGAGGGCCGTCCAACGTTCGGCCGGCAGCGCGGTCGCGTGCGCGGCCCTGAACAAGCGCGCGGCGGAACTTTTCCTCGATCTCGACCGCCGGTAGCCGACCGGAATCGGCCTCCAGATCGCCGGAAATGCCAATCTCCGCCTGAGGGAAGGGACCATCGCCGGGCAGTTTCTCGATCATGGCGGCGAGCAGCCGCACCAGTTCTGCCCTTGCCGCGGCGATCGCCACGCCGGTTTCGACCATCTGCGCCTCTATCGCGTCGAACCAGGCGCCGTCCTGCGAGCCTTCGGCCAGAAGCCGGTTTCGGCCTCTCATGGCCTTTTCGTAGTCGAGCGCGCGCTGGCCGTGCCGCGGGTCGATTGCCAGAACCAGCCTGTCGAGGAAGCGGCGCCGGTCGCCTGCAGGGCCGCGGAACAGGGAATCCATGGCCGGCGTCAGCCACACAACGCGCAGCCAGTCCAGCAGTTCGTCGACGGAGCGCGCCGGCGCTGCGTTGATCCGCAGCTTTCGTCCACCGTCGCCATTCGCATCTCCGCCGGCGACGCCAGTGCCGATCTCGACCTCGCCGGCACCACCCGCCAGCCGCGCATGCACGGCAAAGCCGCCATCGCCGCCCTCGCGCGCAATCTCGCCATAGGCAGCACGGCGCAGCCCGCGCCCGGGCGTCAGCAGCGAGACTGCTTCCAACAGGTTTGTCTTGCCTGCACCATTGTCGCCGGTGAGCACGACCATGCCCGGCGCGAACTCGAGCGCGAGGGTCGCGTAGTTGCGGAAATTGGTTAGCGACAGCCGGACAAGGTGGACCTTGCGACGGGCGTGGGTCTCATCGGCGCTCAACGAAATTTCCTCGCGCCCGGGCGCTTAGGCACACTGCTTTCGCGCCAACCTCCCTCAGGTCCCGCAAGAGCGGACGACCGCCGCGATGCCGCGTCCCCTGCAACCTGCTGTCGGACAGGTGAAGGCCGCAGAAAAATGCAGGCCCTGCCCTCAAGGGAAAGAGCGCCGGCAGGCCGGATGCAGAAGGGCGTCATCGCTGGGGCGCTGGATCCTACACCCGCATCGGCATCAGCACGTAGAGCACATTCTCGTCGCTGGTGTCGTAGATGAGTGTCGGCGAGCCGGCGTCTGCCAGCATGAACTTCGCATCGCTGCCGGAAAGCTGAGCCGCAACGTCGAGCAGATAACGCGCATTGAAGCCGATCTCGATGGGCTCGGAGGAATAGTCGGCTGCGAGTTCTTCGGTGGCGCTGCCGGAATCGGGATTGTTGACGGTAAGAGTGAGCTGGCCGTTGGCAATGGACAGTTAAACGCCAGGCCCTCTTCCGGAAAAATGGGGGAAAAGCGGGCGAAAA
>QGUU01000335.1 GCA_003242525.1 Pseudomonadota bacterium
GGCCGGGAAGAAGGACGGCGTCTAGACGCCCGCCGGGGGGCCGCAGGCTTCAGTCCATCATGCGTGCCGTTCCGGAAACACGGATGGAACTGCCCGGCTCGGGGCGAATTTCGGCACGCAGGCGGGAAGGCACGCCCATATCCTCGCCCTGGATCACCTCGATCGCGCCGCCATGAAGCCAGCCGACATCACGGAGATAACCGGCAAAGGCAGCCGTGGCTGCCCCGGTCGCAGGGTCTTCATAGACGCCACCGGAAGCGAAGGGATTGCGACTGTGGAAGAGCGTTTGTGTCTCGGCATGAACGAGCATCACGGTAACCAGCCCTGAGCGGCGCATGAATATCTTGCCTTGGTCGAGATCGTAGGCCATCGCCGCGAGAGCCGCACGGCTGCCAAGCGCCAGGAGCAGGTGGTCCGCGCCGCCATGGATCAGCGCCGGCGGGATCGCCGGCGAAAGATCGGCCGCAGTATAACCGAACAGAACAAGCGCTTCCGATACAAGCGCTGAGTGCGCCGGCCCACTGCGCGTAGGAGGCGATTGCAGCGCCGCTGCCATCAGCTTGCCCTCAGTCCGGCCCTCGACCGTGATTTCGGCATCATTCAGGACAAGAGGAAAAACGCCGTCGCCCCTGCTTCGGGCCAGGGCCGCGCCCAGCGCAATCGTCGCATGGCCGCAGAACGGCACCTCAGACTCCGGCGAAAAATAGCGTACCCGCCAGCCTTCGCCCTGTGGCGCGGCAAATGCGGTTTCGGAAAAGCCGACATCAGCCGCCACCTGTGCATGACGGTGGCAGACGGCAAGGTTTCGCGGATGACCACGCCGGCCGGATTGCCGCCTGCCTCGCCGTCGGAAAATGCGGCGATCTTCAAAACCTCCATTCAAATGCTCCTGTTCCCTTCACGATCTCCGATGCAAGATCCGACCCGGGCGACCTTACCATCTGTTAGCGCGTGCCGGACAAGCGCCGTGAGCCCCCGAAACACATGCGGGAGAACGAGCGGGGAGCGGCAACACGTTTCGCGGCAGAGGGATTCCAGCGGGTTTTCCTGGCCTGATGCCGCCGCCCCGCCAGAGGGCTCAACCACCGGCCTCGGCGGATACTTCCGAACCCGCGCGATGAAGGGCCAGGGCCGTCATCATCTCCGCGACCGCAAGCGCAGCAATGACCGATGGCCGCTTGTCCTTGACGGTCTCGCCTCCGATCGGCGAGACGAGGCGTGCGAACTGCGTTTCCGTGCCACCGGCGGTCTTGAGGAACCAGCTCCTGAAGGTCGCCTTCTTGGTTTTCGAGCCGATCATGCCGACATAAGCGGCATCGGCCCGCTTGAGCGCTTCGGCGACAATGAGAAAATCGAGCGCGTGATCATGGGTCAGCACGGCAAAGGCCGAGCCGGCGGGCGCCTCGCGCACCGCAGATTCCGGCATGGGCGTGAGCTTCTTCTCCACGCCGGGGGGCAGGCCTTCCAATTCGTGTGCGCGCGTCTCCACGACGAAGACGCGAACCGGCAGCAGCGCGGCAGAGGCTGCGAGAGCCTTGCCGACATGGCCGCCGCCGAAGATATAGAGATGGGGCAGACTCTCATCCTCCCGCAGCGCAGCCGCGAGAAGCTCTCCCGCAATGCTGTCGTCGACGGTCCGTATCGATACCTCCACGCGCCCCCCGCAGCACTGGCCGATCTCAGGCCCCAGCGGCACGTCCAGCGTAACGCCAGGTTCGCTGGCGCCGTGGTGTATTGTCTGTGAACCCAAGACCTGCCGCGCCTTGTCGATGGCCATATATTCGAGCTGGCCGCCGCCTATGGTGCCATGGATGGACTCAGGCGACACCAGCATGAAGGCACCCGTCTCCCGCGGCGTAGACCCCTTGGTGCCGGCAACCTTGACCAGCGCAACCCGGTCGGCGCTGGCTAGAAAGTCCTTCAGTTCCTGAGCGGTCGAGGGCATGGCTCGAATTTCCTCACGGAAATATAGCGCTTCCAGCAAGAAATTGCATGCGGCGCCCGACTATAACTCCGCCTTCGCCTCGCGCTTAAGCCTTTCCACGGCCATCAATACGCGCTCCGGTGTAGCGGGCGCATCGAGGCGGGGACATATCCTGTGACCGGCCACGCTTGCCACGGCATCGGACAGGGCATGCAATACCGAAATGCCGAGCGGGAGCGGCGGCTCGCCCACCGCCTTGGATCGATGGATCGTCGGCTCGTGCGCTTCCGACCAGTCGACCAGCGTCACGTTGAAGATTTTCGGCCGGTCGGAGGCCAGCGGAATCTTGTAGGTGGAAGGCGCGTGGGTGCGCAGCCGCCCCTTCTCGTCCCACCACAATTCCTCCGTGGTGAGCCAGCCCATGCCCTGGACGAAACCACCCTCGATCTGGCCGATGTCAATGGCGCGGTTCAGGGAACGGCCCGTGTCGTGCACGATGTCGGCGCGCTCCACCACATATTCGCCCGTCAGCGTGTCGACCGACACTTCCGAGCAGGCTGCGCCATAGGCATAATAATAGAACGCATGTCCCCTGCCCTTGGCCCGGTCCCAGTGAATCTTGGGCGTCTTGTAGAAGCCGGCGGCAGAGAGCTGGACACGGTTGACATATGCCTGCCGGATCAGTTCGTTGAAGGGAATTTCTTCATTGCCGATACGCACACGATTGGGCAGGAACACGATCTGCTCCCGCGGAATCTGATGTTTCTCGGCCGCGAAATCGATCAGGCGGTTCTTGATCTGGCGCGCAGCGTCCTGCGCGGCCATTCCGTTGAGGTCGGCCCCGGACGACGCCGCCGTCGGCGCCGTGTTGGGAACCTTGGCGGTCGTGGTCGCCGTGATCCTGACCCGATCCAGGTCGATCTGGAATTCCTCGGCCACCACCTGCGCCACCTTCAGGTGCAGGCCCTGTCCCATCTCGGTGCCACCATGGTTCATGTGCACCGAACCATCGGCATAGACATGCACGAGCGCCCCCGCCTGGTTGGATTCCGTCTTGGTGAAAGAGATGCCGAACTTCACCGGCGTCAGGGCAATGCCCCGCTTTATGATGCGGCTGGAAGCATTGAAGGCGGCGATCTCGCGCCGGCGCCCGGCATAGTCGGCGCTTTCCTCCAGCTCGGCCACAATACGCTGGATGATGCAGTCCTCTACCTTTTGGTGATAGGGCGTGACGTTGCGTTGCCCGTCCGTCCCCATGGGATCGTAGAAGTTGAGCTTGCGGATCTCCAAGGGGTCCTTGCCCAGCGCGAACGCCACTTCCTCTATGACGCGCTCGGCGCCGACCATGCCCTGCGGGCCGCCAAAACCACGAAAAGCCGTGTTCGACACGGTATTGGTGTAGAGCGGCGCCGATTTCGCGTGGACATGCGGGTAAAAATAGGCGTTGTCGCAGTGAAACAGGGCGCGGTCACCAACCGGGCCTGACAGATCGGCGGAGAAGCCGGCATTGAGGGCGAAAGTGAAATCGACGCCCAGTATTCGGCCCTCGTCATCGAAACCAACGTCGTAGTCGATGACGAAATTGTGCCGCTTGCCGGTGGCCGTCATATCCTCGTCGCGGTCCAGTCGAATCTTGACCGCGCAGCCGAATTTCTTTGCCGCGATGGCGGCAATGGCCGCGCACTGGTTGGCCTGGGTTTCCTTGCCACCGAATCCGCCGCCCATGCGGCGCACCTCGACCGTCACGGCATGGCTCGGCACGCCGAGCGCCTGCGCGACAAGGTGCTGGGTCTCGCTCGGCCCCTGGGTCGAACAATAGATGGTGACCTCGTCATCCTCGCCGGGAACCGCCAGCGAAACCTGCCCCTCAAGGAGAAGTGATACCGCCCCCCAAAACTTCAACGGTGGCCCAATGGGGTGCGCCCG
>QGUU01000008.1 GCA_003242525.1 Pseudomonadota bacterium
CACGGGCTGTATCTGGCCAACATTGCCAAGCGGCTGCAGGTGTCCGGCAAGGTCTGGTCGGCGGCAGACCGCGCGCACACGGTAGCCGCGCTTGGCAAGCGCCCTGACCACGTGCCGGCCGACAAAACCCGAGCCGCCGAAGACGACGACAAGCTTAGGGGTTTGCAGGATCTCTGGCATGGCTGGCTCCGGCTGGCCTCCTCGGCAATTTCTGACGCCGTTTCATAGTCGCTTTCACGCCGAAGGCAAATAGGTTTCGCACCCGGCGTGGAAAGCGGCTTCCCGTCACGCCCCGGCCGAGAACGCCGCCATGGCGGCCATGTTGACGATGTCGGAGTCCTTTGCGTTCAGCCCCACGATCTGAACCGGCTTGTTGAGCCCAACCAGCAGCGGGCCGATCACGGTGGAGCCGCCGAGTTCCTGCAGCATCTTGGTGGCGATCGAGGCAGAGTGGAACGCGGGCATCACCAGCACGTTGGCCGGCCCGGTCAGCCGCATGAAGGGATAAAGCGTCTGGGTGCGCGGGTTGAGCGCCACGTCGGCCGCCATCTCGCCGTCATATTCGAAATCCACCCGACGCTTGTCGAGTATCTTCACCGCCTCCTGGATGCGTTCGGAGCGCTCGCCCTGCGGGTGGCCGAAGGTAGAGTAGGCAAGCATGGCCACGCGCGGCTCATAGCCCATGCGACGGGCAAAGCCGGCCGCCTCCTCGGCTATGTCCGCGATCTCGACAGCATCCGGCATCTGGTGGACGGCCGTATCCGCCACCAGGACGGTGCGTCCGCGCGCAAGCACGATAGACACCCCAATCACACGATGGCCGGGCCGAGCATCTATGACCCGGCGGACATCTTCCAACGCGGTGGAATAGTTGCGCGTGACGCCGGTAACTATGCCATCGGCGTCACCCAGCGCCACCATGCAGGCGGCAAAATGGTTGCGGTCGTTGTTGATGAGGCGCTGGCAGTCGCGGAACAGGAAGCCGCGGCGCTGCATGCGCTCGTAAAGATAGTCGGTATAAGCGGCGTTCTTGCGGGACAGGCGTGCGTTTATGATCTCCAGCCCGGGCTTGTTCAGGTCAATGCCGGCGGCGCGCGCATTCTCCCTGATGATGTCGTCCCGGCCCAGCAGGATGGCCGTACCGAGGCGCTGGTTGACGTAGGATACTGCCGCCCGCATCACCTGGCTTTCCTCGCCCTCGGCGAAAACGATGCGCTTGGGCTGGCGGCGCACGCGGTCATAGATGCGCTGCAATGTGGACGCGATCGGGTCACGGCGCGCCGACAATTCGTTTGCGTAGCGGTTCAGGTCGATGATCGGACGACCGGCGACGCCCGAATCCATCGCAGCCCTGGCGACCGCGACGGGAATGGCCGATATCAGCCTCGGATCGAACGGCACGGGGATGATATAGTCCGGCCCGAAGCGCGGACGGTTGCCCCGATAGGCGGCGGCGACGTCATCCGGCACATCCTCGCGCGCGAGTTCGGCCAGCGCCCGAGCGGCGGCGATCTTCATCTCGTCATTGATGGTGGTGGCGCGCACGTCCAGCGCGCCACGGAAAATATAGGGAAAGCCCAGGACGTTGTTGACCTGGTTCGGATAGTCCGACCGGCCCGTGGCCATTATCGCGTCGCTGCGGATTCGGGCAACCTCCTCCGGCGTGATCTCGGGGTCAGGATTGGCCATGGCGAAGATGATCGGATTCTTCGCCATGGACTGCACCATTTCCGGCGTCAGCGCGCCCTTGGCCGAAAGGCCGAAGAAGACATCGGCACCGTCAATGGCCTCGGCCAGGGTGCGCGCCTTCGTCTTGACCGCATGGGCCGACTTCCACTGGTTCATGCCTTCTGTTCGGCCCTGCCAGACAACGCCCTTGGTGTCGCACAGAATTATGTTTTCCGGCGCGAAGCCCATTGCCTTGATCAGCTCAATGCAGGCGATGCCGGCCGAGCCGGCCCCGTTGCAGACCAGCTTCGTATTCTTCATGTCGCGACCGGTGATCTCCAGCGCATTGATGAGCCCCGCCGCGGCAATGATGGCTGTTCCGTGCTGGTCGTCGTGGAAAACGGGAATGTCCATCAACTCGCGCAGCCGCTGCTCGATGATGAAGCATTCGGGCGCCTTGATATCCTCCAGGTTGATGCCGCCGAAAGACGGACCGAGGAACTTCACGCAGTTGATGAACTCCTCGGCGTTCTCGGTGGCCACTTCCAGGTCGATGGCGTCGACATCGGCGAAGCGCTTGAACAGCACCGCCTTGCCTTCCATCACCGGCTTGGAAGCCAGTGCGCCGAGATTGCCGAGCCCGAGGATGGACGTGCCGTTTGAGATGACGGCGACCATGTTGCCGCGGGCCGTATAGTCGAAGGCACGGTTGGGATCTTCGGCAATGGCCTTCACCGGTACCGCCACGCCGGGCGAGTAGGCGAGCGAGAGATCGCGCTGGGTTGCCATCGGCTTTGTGGGGACGATCTCCAGCTTGCCAGGCCGGCCGGAGGCGTGGAACTCCAGCGCCTCTTCCGGACTGACGGCAGGGCCGTTCTGATCGGGCGTCTTCACCATTGCAGGGTTTCCTCGGCATCGCTGCGCCTTGGACGGCGCATTTCTTTGTGGAGCGTTCCGGATTAAGGCTACACTTGGCAGGCGTAAAGGGCCAAGCAATTGCCTTCTGAGTTTTTGGAAACAGTTTCTTGAACGACGAAACGCCCATCCGTCCCCAAGGCGTGCCGGTCGGCAGCGGCGCCGTCACGCCGATGATGGAACAGTACATAGAAATCAAGGCAGCGAACCCGGATTCGCTGCTGTTCTATCGCATGGGCGATTTCTACGAACTGTTCTTTGACGACGCAGAGAAGGCGAGCCAGGCATTGGGCATCGTGCTGACCAGGCGTGGCAAGCATCAGGGTGCCGACATTCCCATGTGCGGCGTGCCGGTGCATGCGGCCGACGACTACCTGCAGAAGCTGATCGCGCAGGGTTTCCGCGTGGCGGTGTGCGAGCAGATCGAGGACCCGGCAGAAGCAAGGAAGCGCGGTTCGAAGGCGGTTGTGCGGCGCGACGTGATCCGGCTCGTGACACCCGGCACCATCACCGAGGACAAGCTGCTGAGCGCTTCGGAGTCGAGCTTCCTGATGGCGTTGGGCCGGGTCAAGGGTGCAGGAGCCGAGTGCGGCTATGCGCTTGCCTGGATCGACATTTCAACCGGAATCTTCCGAGTGTCCGAAACAGGTCAGGACAGGCTTCTGGCCGATATAGCACGGGTCGATCCGCGCGAACTGATCGTCGCGGAACCGGTGTTTCACGACCCGGAACTGAAACCCGTCTTCGACGCGCTTGGACGCACGGCCAACCCGCAGCCCGCAGTGCTTTTCGATTCCGCATCGGCCGCCGGCCGCATCGCGCGGTTCTACGGGGTGGCGACACCGGACGCTTTCGGCAGTTTCTCGCGCGCCGAGCTTTCGGCGATCTCCGGCATCATCGCCTATGTGGAGAAGACGCAGAAGGCCGAGCGTCCGCCCCTGTCGCGTCCCGAGCGCGAGGAGAGTGGAGAAACGCTCTTCATAGATCCCGCGACGCGCGCCAATCTCGAACTGCTGCGCACGCTTTCAGGAAGCCGGGAGGGTTCGCTTTTCAAGGCGATAGACCGCACGGTCACCGGAGCAGGCGCCAGGCTCCTGGCCGACAGGCTGATGGCGCCGCTGACCGATCCGCGCAAAATCACTCGCCGGCTGGACTCCGTCTCCTTCCTGCGTGCCGAGCCGCAACTTTGCCAGGCGCTCCGGCAGGCATTGAAAGGCATGGCCGACATGCCCCGCGCGCTGTCGCGGCTCGCCCTTAATCGAGGCGGCCCGCGTGACCTCGGCGCCCTGCGCTCCGGCTTCCTCGCCGCGCATGAAATAGCGCGGATCTTCGCTGGCACAGATGCGCCCAGCGAGATCGCAGAGGCCCTGGCGGCAATCAATGCGCTGCCGGAACGTTTCGCCGACCACCTCGTCAAGGCGCTGGGCGACGAGTTGCCGCTGCTCAAGCGCGATGGCGGCTTCGTCCGGACCGGCTATGACGCGGAGCTGGACGAGATGCGCGCCCTTGCTACCGAGTCGCGCAAGGTGATCGCTGCAATGGAGCGCGATCTGGCCGAGGAGACCGGCATCCGTTCGCTGAAGATTCGGCACAACAATGTGTTGGGCTACTATATTGAGGTCACCGCCAATCACGCCGGCATCCTCACGGGAACCGACGACGCGCGTGCCAGGTTCATACATCGCCAGACCATGGCGAACGCCATGCGCTTCACCACGACGGAGCTGGCCGGGCTGGAAACGAAGATCGCCAACGCGGCCGACAGGGCGCTTTCGATCGAACTTTCCGTTTTCGAAACGCTGGCCCGTGATGCTGTTTCGGAGGCGGAACGAATACGAGCCGGCGCGGAGGCGCTTGCCGTGCTGGACGTATCGGCAGCGCTTGCCCTGCTGTCGGAAAGCGAAAACTGGTGCCGGCCGGCGGTCGACGAAAGCCTCGCCTTCTCCGTCGAAGGCGGCCGCCATCCGGTCGTCGAGCAGGCGCTGCGGCGCACCGGCGAAGCGCCATTCGTTGCCAATGACTGCGACCTTTCCCCGCCCGACGACGCCAATGCGGGCGCGATCTGGCTGCTCACCGGCCCCAATATGGGCGGCAAGTCGACCTTCCTGCGCCAGAATGCGCTCATTGCGATTCTTGCGCAGATGGGTTCCTTCGTTCCCGCGGCGAAGGCCCATATCGGCGTGGTCGACCGGCTGTTCTCCCGTGTCGGCGCCTCCGACGACCTGGCGCGCGGGCGCTCCACCTTTATGGTCGAGATGGTCGAGACCGCCGCAATCCTCAATCAGGCAGGCGAGCGCTCTTTGGTGATCCTGGACGAGATCGGCCGCGGCACGGCCACTTTCGACGGGCTTTCGATTGCCTGGGCAGCCGTGGAATATTTGCATGAGAAGAACCGCTGCCGGGCGATTTTCGCCACGCATTTCCACGAGATGACAGCGCTGGCCGGGAAGCTTTCGCGGCTCTCCAACGTCACCATGCGGGTCAAGGAATGGGAAGGCGAGGTTGTCTTCCTGCATGAGGTGGGCAAGGGCGCGGCCGACCGCAGCTACGGCGTGCAGGTGGCGCGGCTTGCAGGGCTACCCGAACCGGTCGTCGCGCGCGCCAGGGAAGTTCTGCACCAGCTTGAAGCCGGCGAGGTCTCCGGCAAGGCGGACAGGCTGGTTGACGACCTGCCACTGTTTTCCGTTGCCGCACAGCGCGAGGCGCCGAAACCGGCAACCCCAGCGAAACCGGACCGCCTCAGCGAGGCGCTCGCAGCAATGCATCCCGATGAAATGACGCCGCGCGAGGCGCTCGAGGCGCTTTACCGGCTGAAGGAGATTGCGGGAACGTAGCCTCTGCCATTCGGCATAGGGGGCGCAACCCCAGGCGGGCGGGCACAAGCTCAATCCGTTCGGGGCGGCGTTGTCGGCGCCGGCTTCTTTCGATCGTCCTGGAGTTATGCAGACCATAATCCGGAGAAAAGCCATGGTTCCCACCATTACAGCCTTCCGGCAGTCGCCGGACCGTGGTGCAGGGCAGGCGCGCGACATGCGCGTACGCTGGGCGCTTGAGGAGGTGGGCCAACCCTATGAGGTGCGTCTTGTTTCCTTCAGCGAAATGAAGCGGCCAGCGCATCTCGCCCTCCACCCCTTCGGCCAGATCCCGACCTATGAGGAAGGCGATCTGGTTCTGTTCGAATCCGGTGCAATCATATTCCATATCGCGCAGCGGCATGCCGGCCTGCTGCCGCGTCAGACAAATCAGCGTGCCCGTGCCATCATGTGGATGTTTGCGGCGCTGAGCGCCATCGAGCCGCCCATCCTGGAACGCGAAACAGCCCTGCTTCTGGAAAACAGCTCGCCCTGGCGTGACGAGCGGCTGCCGCTGATCGAGAACCATATCCGCAAAAGGCTGGCCGAACTATCTGACAGTTTGGGCGGCTGCGAATGGCTGGAAGAGGGTTTCAGCGCCGGCGATCTGATGATGGTTGGAGTGCTGCGCCGGCTGAACAGGTCCGGACTGCTCAGCGAATACCCCAACATTGCCGCCTATGTCGCCCGCGGCGAAGCACGCCCCGCCTTCAAGCGGGCGTTTGCCGCACAGCTGGAAGTCTTCACCGCTTCCCAAGGGCGGAACTGAAAGCCTGGACGCATAAAAGATTATTCAACCGAATGGTTGACCATTGTCGTAAGGCGCCCTATATTCAACCGAATGGTTGAATTATTTGCACCCGAACTGGATACCGTCTTCCACGCGCTTGGCGATGCCACCCGGCGCAGAATGCTCGCTCAACTCACCGAAGGCGAGCGCACTGTGTCGCAACTGGCCCAGCCGTTCGACATGTCGCTGGCAGCCGCTTCCAAACACATAAAGGTGCTGGAAAATGCCGGCCTGATCCGGCGCGAGGTGCGCGGCCGCACGCATTTCTGCCGACTGGAGCCGGGACCGCTGGCCAGCGCCCATGAGTGGCTGTCCTTCTACGAGCGTTTCTGGACCGACCGGCTCGACGTCCTGGCGCGGCTTCTGCATGAGGACGACGCCCGCAAGGCGGTGGACAAGAGGAAGTCGGACGGGCCCGAAGGGCCTGCCGCGGCCGGCAAGACAAGGGAAGGAGAAAACCCATGAACGACGCCTTGAAACGGAACATCTATGGCACCGTCACAGCACCTGCCACCTTGACCATGGAGCGGGTTCTACCCGGACCGATCGAGAGAATCTGGAGCTATCTCACCGAAAGCGACCTGCGCCGGCAATGGCTGGCCTCGGGCGAGATGGAGTTGAAGGCAGGCTCATCCTTCTCGCTCACCTGGCGAAACGACGAACTGACCGACCCGCCCGGAAAGCGGCCGGATGGAATGCAAGGTACGCACACGATGGAGTCCCAGATCCTGGCGATCGATCCGCCCCGAAGCATCGCCTTCACCTTCGGTACTGCAGGCGAAGTTTATTTTACGCTTGAGGAAAAGGGCGATGAGGTGCTGCTCACCCTCGTACACAAACGCGTTCCCAGCCGTACAGTGCTGCTCAGCGTATCGACAGGCTGGCACATGCATCTCGACGTGCTGGAGGCGCGACTGCGGAACGATACGCCCACGCCCTTCTGGGATGGCTATGCGCAGCTGAAATCGGAGTATGACAGGCGGCTTTCCGCATAGCGATGAAAGACGAGAGGGCGGCCTGCGCCCGTCCACTCCCTGGCCTGAGCCGACGTCCAACGCCGGCTCAGATCATCTCCAGCGGCCGCTTTCGGGTGGGCGGGGGAAATGCCCGGTCAAGTTCAGCCGCGTCCTCGTTCGTAAGCGCGATTTCCGCCGCGGCAACGTTCTGGCGCACATGCTCCGGGCTTGCCGCCTTGGGAATTGCGATCACGCCCTGCTGCGCAAGCACCCATGCCAGCGCGACCTGCGCGGGCGCCGCCCCGTGGCGGGCCGCAATCTTCTGCAGATGGGAATTTCGCGCGAGCCGGCCCTGCTCGATCGGCGAATAGGCCATCAGCGGCATGCCCCGCGCGCGGCTCCACGGCAGGAGGTCATATTCAGGCCCCCGGCGCAAAAGATTGTAGAGCACCTGGTTCGTCTGGCAGGCCTCGCCCGAAGGCAGCGCAGCCAGTTCTTCCATGTCATCCGTATCGAAGTTGGATACGCCCCAGTGGCGGATCTTTCCCGCCTGTTTCAGTCTTTCGAAAGCCCCGACCGTCTCCCCCAGCGGCACGCCTCCGCGCCAGTGCAGCAGATAGAGGTCGATCCGGTCGGTCGCGAGATTTTTCAGGCTGCGTTCGCAGGCCAGCATCGTGCCTTCGCGCGATGCGTTGGATGGCAGCACCTTGGAGACGATGAAGGTCTCGTCGCGACGGCCCTTGATGGCTTCCGCCACCACACGCTCGGAGCCGCCTGAGCCATACATTTCGGCCGTATCGATCAATGTCAGGCCGAGATCGAGCCCGAGGCGGAGGGCCGCGACCTCCTCGGCAAAACGGTTCCTGTTCTCGCCCATGCGCCATGTGCCAAGGCCGAGCATGGGAACCGCCTCACCGGACGGCAGGTTGATGGTCGCGATGGGCATCGTGGCCTTTCCAGATATCGAATCGGATCTCAAGCTATAGCTTCAGCGTGCGCAAGCGAAGCGCGTTGGCGATGACCGAAACCGAAGACAGGCTCATCGCCGCTGCCGCAAGCATGGGCGAAAGCAGCATTCCGGTCAGCGGATAAAGCACACCTGCCGCAATCGGTACGCCAAGCGCGTTGTAGAGGAAGGCAAAGGCCAGGTTCTGCTTGATGTTCAAAAGCGTACCATGGGCCAGCCGTCGGGCACGAACTATGCCGCCCAGATCTCCCTTGAGCAGGGTGATGCCGGCGCTTTCCAGGGCAACGTCGGCGCCCGTGCCCATCGCAATGCCGACATCGGCTGCCGCAAGGGCCGGGGCATCGTTGACGCCGTCGCCGGCCATGGCCACCACGCCGCCGCGCCCGCGAAGCTCCTCGATCAATGCGGCCTTGTCCTGCGGCAGCATGCCGGCCCGCACCCGGTCGATGCCGAGCTTGCCGGCAATTGCCTTGGCAGTCAGGGCATTGTCGCCCGTGGCCATCACCACGGTTATGTCATCCTGGTGAAGAGCCCTTATTGCGTCGATCGCGCCCTCCTTGATCGGGTCGGCCACCGACACCAAGCCGCAGAGCTTGCCGTCGGCCGCGACATGCATGACCGTCTTGCCGTCCTGCTGCAACGCTTCGGCTGACTGCGCCAGCGGCGCCGCATCGATGCCGCGATCGGCCATAAGCGCAGCATTGCCGAGGGCGACCGCGCGGCCCGAAACATTGCCGGTAACGCCCTTGCCGGTAACTGCCTCGAAATCGCTTGCGTCGGGGGCCGTAATGCCACGCTCGCGCGCACCGGCGACGATCGCCTCCGCTAAAGGGTGCTCGGAAGCCTTTTCCAACCCGGCAGCCAGGGCCAGAACCTCTGATTCGGACCACCCTTGCGCAACTACGACGTCGGTCAGGACCGGCCTGCCTTCCGTTACCGTTCCGGTCTTGTCCACCACCAGCATGTTGACAGCGGCGAGCCGTTCGAGCGCTGCTGCATCCTTGACCAGCACGCCGGCATGCGCGCCTCGTCCCGTTGCAGTCATGATGGACATAGGCGTGGCCAGGCCGAGCGCACAGGGACAGGCGATGATGAGGACGGAGACGGCGGCCACAATGGCGAAGGCAAGGCCATAACCAGCCAGCAGCCAGACCACAAAGGCGGCAATCGCCACAACCACGACTGCCGGCACGAACCAGGACGAAACCTTGTCGGCCAGGCTCTGGATGGGCGCCCGGCTCCGCTGCGCCTTGGCGACGAGTTCCACGATGCGCGACAGCATCATGTCGGCGCCAACCCTCTCGGCGCGCATGACGAGCGAGCCGTTCCTGTTCAGCGTGCCGCCGATCAGCGGTTCGCCCTGGGTCTTTTCGACGGGGATCGCCTCGCCGGTGATCATCGATTCGTCCACCGATGAGCGGCCTTCGAGGACGACACCATCCACGGGCACCGCCTCGCCTGGCCGGACCCGCAGCCGGTCACCCGCCGCGACCTCCGCCAGCGAAATGTCGGTCTCCGAGCCGTCCGCCGCGATGCGGCGCGCCGTCTTGGGCGCGAGGTCCAACAGCGCACGGATAGCAGAACCTGTCCGTTCTCGAGCCTTCAGTTCGAGGACCTGCCCGACGAAAACCAGCGCAACGATCACCGCCGCGGCCTCGAAATAGACGGGAACCGTGCCGTCATGGCCGCGCATTTCGTGCGGGAAAAGACCGGGAAACAGGGTAGCTGCGACGCTGTAGAGATATGCCGCGCCGACGCCGAGGGAAATCAGCGTCCACATGTTCGGGCTGCGGTTGACGAGCGAGGCCCAGCCGCGCCGGAAGAAAGGCACCGCGGCCCACAGCACCACCGGTGTCGCAAGGACGAGTTCCAGCCAGATTGCGGTGCGCTCACCGATCCATTCACGTAAGGGCAGGCCGACCATCGGCCCCATTGCCACAAGCAACAGCGGGACCGAGAGAACGGCGCTGACCCACAGCCTGCGCGTGAAATCGACAAGTTCCGGATTCGGCCCCTCCTCACCTGTCGGGACGCCCATCGGCTCCAGCGCCATGCCGCAGATCGGGCAGTCACCCGGCCCGTCGCGTACGATCTCGGGGTGCATCGGGCAGGTATATTTGGTCCCCTTGGGAGCCGGCGCAGGCGCAGGACGGCCGCTGGCGTATCTGTCCGGTTCCGCCTCGAATTTCTTCAGACAGCCTTCAGAGCAGAAATAGTGCTTCTCTCCCTGATGCCGGAGGAAATGCCGCGCGCTGGCGCGGTCCACCTTCATGCCGCAAACCGGGTCCGTTGCGGTAAGGTAGTCCTCCGGCGCGGCTTCGAACTTTTTCCGACACGCTTCGCAGCAGAAGTAAACCAGCCGGCCTTCATGCATCGCGCTTGGCTTGCCAGCCTCGGGATCCACCGTCATGCCGCAAACGGGATCGCGCACCACTGCCGGCAGGCCGGCGTCAGCCGCGCCAGAGCCGTGAGGGTGCGAATGATCGTGATGGTGATGCGGAGGCGTGCGGTTCATGATTTCGTTCCAACTGGCAAGCCTGTCAGATAGGTATTGCCCTTAGGGGAAGGTCAAGGGGCAATCGGGCCTTTGTCGCCTGCCCATACCCAGACGCGGGAAAACAGGCTATAGACCGGCCGCCGAACAACGACTCGCCGTCCCTCATGGCCAAACCCTCCCTCAAGCTCGACCGGCTTATCGACGGCGAAGCTTTGCGCCGCGACCTCGCCGCTCTGGCCATCTCCGCCAACGGAGCAGAGTCTGGCGCCACCATCCGCCAGGCTGTCCTGCAGGCGCTCAAGGGGCAGTGGGCTTTCGGCCGCAAGATGGCGGAGGCGATGCTCGGCGAGGACGGCAGCGGCACAGCCTGCGCCGAACGCCTTTCCCACGTGATGGACGTGATTATCCGGACCCTCTACGATTTCGCGGCTACCCATGTCTATCGCATGAGGAATCCTTCGGCGGGCGAGCGCATGGCCATCGTTGCCGTCGGGGGCTATGGTCGCGGCACGCTGGCGCCGGGGTCGGACATCGACCTGCTCTTCCTGCTGCCCTACAAGCAGACGCCGTGGGGCGAGCAGGTCGCCGAGTACATGCTCTACATGCTGTGGGACATGGGGCTGAAAGTCGGCCATGCGACCCGCAGTGTGGACGAATGTCTGCGCCATGCCCGCGATGACGTCACAATCGCCACCACGCTGCTGGAAGCCCGTTTCCTCTGGGGCGAGGAGACGCTCTACGATGAGTTGCTGGCGCGCTTCGACAGCGAGGTCGTGCGCCATACGGGATCGGAATATGTCCAGGCCAAGCTCGCCGAGCGGGACGCGCGCCACGCCAAGGGCGGCGAGAGCCGCTACGTCGTGGAGCCCAACGTCAAGGACGGCAAGGGCGGCCTGCGCGACCTGCAGACCCTGTTCTGGATCGGCAAGTATTTCTATCGCGTGCGCACCGGGGCCGAGCTGGTCGACAAGGGCGTATTTACTGCCGCCGAGTATCGGAAATTCCTCAAGGCGGAGGATTTTTTGTGGGCGGTGCGCTGCCACATGCATTTCCTGACCGGCAAGGCGGAGGAGCGGCTGCACTTCGACATTCAGCGGGACATTGCCGAGCGCCTCGGCTACACAAGCCATCCCGGCCTTTCGGCCGTCGAGCGCTTCATGAAGCACTATTTCCTGATAGCCAAGGATGTGGGCGACCTTACGCGTATCTTCTGCGCGGCGCTGGAGGAAGAACAGGCCAAGCAGGCCCCTGGTTTCAACCGGCTGCTTGCCGGGTTTTCGCGCCGCCGACGCAAGCTTGCCGGGACAAGTGACTTCATCGTCGACAATCACCGCATCAACATTGCCGACGAGGAGGTTTTCCGGAGGGATCCGGTCAACATGCTGCGCCTGTTCTGGTTTGCAGACAGGCACGGGCTGGAATATCACCCCGACGCGCTGAAGCTGCTCACCCGCTCGCTCGGCCTTGTCGACCGGACGCTGCGCCGCAACGCGGAAGCCAACCGGCTCTTTCTCGACATACTGACGTCCGACCGCGACCCGGCGCTGAACCTCAGGCGCATGAACGAGGCCGGGCTGCTTGGCAGGCTGATCCCGGACTTCGGCAAGATCGTCGCCATGATGCAGTTCTCGATGTATCACCACTATACGGTCGACGAGCACCTGATCCGCTGTGTCGGCGTTCTTTCCGAAATCGAGCATGGCGGCTCGCAGAACATCCATCCGCTCTCGCATTCGCTGATGCCGGGGCTGCGCAAGAGCCGCGAGGCTCTCTATGTCGCGGTTCTCCTGCACGACATTGCCAAGGGCCGGCCGGAAGATCATTCGGTAGCAGGGGCCAGAGTCGCGCGACGCATCTGCCCGCATATGGGCCTCTCGACCGCAGATACGGAAACGGTGGCCTGGCTGATCGAAAACCATCTCGTCATGTCGATGACGGCCCAGACGCGAGACCTGAACGACCGCAAGACGATCGAGGATTTCGCGGCCATCGTGCAGTCGGTGGAAAGGCTGAAACTCCTGCTTATCCTCACCGTATGCGACATAAGGGGTGTAGGACCTGGTGTGTGGAATGGCTGGAAAGGCCAGTTGCTGCGCAATCTCTATTTCGAAACCGAGCTTCTCCTGACCGGCGGCTTTTCGGAACTCTCGCGCGCGGAACGCGCCGGTGCCGCCCGCCAGGAACTGGCGGAGGCGCTGGCCGGCTGGCCGGAAGAGGAACGCAAGCGCCATGTAGCGCTTCACTACGAGAACTATCTGCTCACGGTTCCGCTTGCCGACCAGGTGCGCCATGCCGAATTCATCCGCGAGTCGGACGCGGCCGGGCGCAAGCTCGCCAGCATGGTCAAGACCCATCAGTTCGAGGACGTTACCGAAATCACCGTCCTGGCCCAGGACCACCCGCGGCTTCTCTCGGTGATAGCCGGTGCCTGTGCGGCTGCAGGCGCCAACATCGTCGATGCGCAGATTTTCACCACTTCGGACGGACGAGCGCTGGACACCATCCTCATCGGCCGCGAGTTCGACCACGACGAAGACGAGCGCCGTCGTGCCGAACGGATCGGCAAGCTGATCGAGGGCGTACTGTCCGGCAGCGCCTGGCTGCCGGAGATGATCGAGAAGCGGGCCAGGCCGAAACGCGGCCAGAAAGCCTTCCGGATTTCGCCGCGCGCCGAGATACGCAACACGCTGTCCAACCGCTTTTCCGTGATCGAGGTGGAGGGACTGGACCGACCCGGCCTGCTCTCCGAAATCACCAGCGTCCTGTCGGATCTCTCGCTGGATATCGCCTCGGCCCACATCACCACCTTCGGCGAGAAGGTGATCGACACTTTCTATGTCACCGACCTGACGGGCCACAAGATCGAGAGTCCGGCCCGCGAAAAGGCCATCCGCCAGCGCCTGCTTGCGACGCTTGAGGGCAAGGCCGCCTCAGGCAAACCCAAGGCGGCCGCGGAATGAGAAGCAGCCCTGGTAGAAAGGCTACCCTGGCCCAAGCCATGCGCTCGACGCTTGCCGGGCGCGGCAGGGAAGGTCGGCTTTCGTCCTCGCCGCTTCACTGCATATGGTGGAAAAACGCCCAGCCATGAGCCTTGTTGCGAAATTCGCCACCGTTGCCTCCGGCACACTAGCCAGCCGCATACTCGGCTTCACGCGCGAGATGCTGATGGCAGCCGCCCTTGGCACCGGGCCGGTGGCGGACGCCTTCTATGCCGCCTTCCAGTTTCCCAACACGTTCCGGCGGCTGTTTGCGGAGGGCGCATTCAACACCGCCTTCGTACCGCTGTTCGCCAAGGAGATCGAGGCTGAGGGCCTTGATGGCGCAAGGCGCTTTTCGGAAGAAGTGTTCGGCGTGCTGTTCAGCGCATTGATCGTGCTGACCATCGCCATGGAACTGGCGATGCCACTGCTGGTGCGAACCATCATCGCGCCGGGCTTCGCGGGCGATCCGGAGAAATACGATCTCACGGTTTCGCTGGCGACGGTGATGTTCCCCTACCTGATGTGCATGTCACTGGCCTCGATGATGGCGGGCATGCTTAATTCGCTGCGGCGTTATTTCGCCGCCGCGATCGCGCCGGTGTTCCTCAACATCATCCTGATAGGCGTGCTTTACTGGGCCTGGCGCAGCGGCGCCGACGGGCTGACCGTCGGCTACGCCATGGCCTGGGGCGTGATGGCAGCAGGCCTCGTGCAGCTCGCCATTGTCTGGGTGGCGGCGCGGCATGCCGGCATTTCGATCGGTTTCAGACGGCCGCGGTTGACGCCGGGCGTGAAGCGCCTGCTGCTGTTGGCATTGCCGGCTGCAATTACCGGCGGCATCACGCAGATCAACCAGCTTATCGGCACGGCCATCGCCTCGACCCAGGCCAGTGCGGTTTCCTCGCTGGCGCTTGCCGACCGCGTCTACCAGTTGCCGCTGGGCGTGGTCGGCATCGCCGTCGCAATCGTCCTGTTGCCGGAACTGTCGCGGGCGCTGAAGGCGGGCAATGCCATGGAGGCGGCAAACCTGCAGAACCGCTCGGTGGAGTTCACCCTGTTCCTGACATTGCCGGCGGCTGCGGCGCTGCTGGTCATGGCCGAGCCCATCGTGCGCGTGCTCTACGAACGTGGCGCCTTCGCCGCCAGCAATTCCACGCCGGTCGTTGCCTCCATCCTTTCGATTTTCGGCCTCGGCCTGCCCGCCTTCGTGCTGATAAAGGCCTTCACACCAGGCTATTTCGCTCGCGAAGACACGCGTACCCCGATGGTGTTCGCGGCCATTTCCGTGGCGCTGAACATTGCAATGGCGCTGGTGCTGTTTCCGTCCATGGGTGCGCCGGGCATAGCCGTGGCATCGGCGGCTGCAGGCTGGCTCAACGCCGTAATGCTGCTTGCGGTGCTGATCCGACGCGGGCACTGGGGCCATGATGCGCCGCTGATGAAGCGCATTCCGCGTCTGGTCCTCTCGGCAGCAATCATGGGCGCCGCGCTCTGGATCGCGCAGGACTGGCTTGGCGACAGGCTTTCCGCTTCCGCGCCGCTGGTGACCCAGGTGGTCACGCTCGCGCTGCTTTCCGGCGCAGGGGCGGTGCTGTATTTCGGGCTTGCCTTTGCTCTGGGCGGCGCCGACCCCGGCATGGTCCGCCGCAGCATAAGGCGCGGCGCTACGAGGCCCACGGCTATGGAGCCCCCGCAGGATTCCTGAGCCACGAGGCGCGGCTCCACAGGCGGCCAGCGTTGACAGCTAACGGCAGGAGCCGAGCCGGTACACGGCAACTTTGGACCCAGGCGCGCGAACCAATCGAGTGGCGGAAGTGTCCACCGAGACTAAGCCGCCTGCGCCATCCTGTCTGCGGACATGCGGTAGGAGATCGCCTCCGCTACATGGATGCGCCCCACCTTGTCGGACCCTTCGAGGTCGGCCAGCGTGCGCGCCACCTTCAACACGCGATGATAGGCCCGCGCCGAAAAGCCGAGCTTCTCGCTGGCGTCTCCGAGCAGGGCCAGGCCCGCTGCGTCGGGCGCCGCCAGGCGTTCGATCAGCGAGGGTGAGCACTGCGCATTGGTGGCGACGTCGAAGACGCCCATTTCCTGGAAGCGCTCCTGCTGGATGGTCCGCGCCCGCGCCACGCGAGCGGCGACGGCCGCACTCGATTCCGAACGGCCCGGCCGGATCAGATCGCCGGCCGTAACTGCCGGAACCTCGATCCTCAGGTCGATGCGGTCAAGCAGTGGACCGGAAATGCGCGCCTGGTATTCAGTCCGGCAGCGCTCCCCGCGCTGACAGCGATGGCCCGGCTCGCCAGCCATGCCGCATCGGCAGGGATTCATGGCCGCAACGAGCTGTATGCGCGCCGGATAGGCTATGCGGTGATTGGCGCGCGCGATCACGCATTCGCCGGTTTCGAGCGGCTGGCGCAGGGCATCGAGCGTCTGCGGCGAGAATTCGGGCAATTCGTCAAGGAAGAGCACGCCGTGATGGGCAAGCGATGCCTCGCCCGGGCGTGCGCGCAACCCTCCGCCGACCAGCGCCGCCATCGAAGCCGAATGATGTGGCGCGCGGAAGGGCCTACGATCAGTAAGCCGCCCGTCGGCAAGTTCGCCGGCCACGGATGCAATCATGGAAACTTCCAGCAATTCCTTCGGCGACAGCGGCGGCAGGATAGACGGCAGGCGCTGGGCCAGCATTGACTTGCCCGCTCCCGGCGGGCCAATCATCAAAAAGTTATGATACATTAATATACGAGCAGAGAGAATGATTCCGACATGGCAAAGGTATATTCCTACATCCGTTTTTCCACGCCTGAGCAGGCGAGGGGCGATTCCTTGCGACGGCAAATTGAAGCAGCCGAAGCGTGGTGCAAAGAGCGTGATCTTGCTTTGGATGACACACTTAGCGACTTAGGCCTTTCAGCTTATGACGGCGCGAACCATACTATCGGGGCCCTGCGAAGATTCCTCGATCTAGTAGAATCTGGCCAGATCGACCGCGGCTCTTATCTCATTGTGGAAAGCTTGGACCGTCTTTCTCGCGAGACTGTTATTGACGCTGCATCTCGGCTTCTTGACTTGATTCGAGCCGGCATCACAGTTGTCACTTTATCCGATGGCCAGGGGAACTTTACCGAAATTTC
>QGUU01000336.1 GCA_003242525.1 Pseudomonadota bacterium
GAACGCGCGGGTTCGATTCCCGCTACCCGCTCCAATCAACCTCCTCATGTTCCTCTCAACCCCTTTCCGTGCCTGTTTCCGATCAGCTTGACTGGCTATGGAAGGCGCGGGAAGAAGCATCACGCAACGGCGGCCAGGTGAATGCGGCAGTGCGCTTACCACACCCTGAGGGCGGCCTCCTTTGACGCCACGTCAGTCCAAGTCCTCAGATCTGTGACCTCAGCGTGCTGGCAAGCCAGTCCGTGAACTTTTCGGAGAGAGGCCGAGCGTCCCATTCTTCCATGCTGATCTCGCGCGAGCGCTTGAGATCGGTCTCGAACACGTCGATCTGGGTCCTGGTGAACTCTTCCCCGTAAACGTTCATGCCGGCCTCATCGTTGAGCCGCAGCGAGCGTTCGTCGAAATTGGTCGACCCAAAAGTGGTAAAGATCTCGTCCACGATCATGACCTTGGGGTGGTACATTGTCGGCTGATATTCGTGAATGCGTACGCCCGCTTTCAACAATTCACCCCAGAAATGGCGCGACGCTTTTCGCACGACTGGAACGTCCGTCAGGTGGTTGGGCACGATCACATCTATTTCCACTCCGCGTTGCCTTGCCTCCAATAATTGCTGAATCGCGGTCTGGTCGGGCACAAAATAGGCCATCCCGATGCGAATGTGCTTCTCAGCCGAGGACAGCGCGGCAAGAAACATGAGCTCCATGTTCTGAGATCCACTCGGCTGTGATGACAGCATGAACTGCGCGTCAAGGTTCCCGGTCGCCGGCAACGCCGGATAGAACCCGTCACCAAGCAACGTCTCGCCCGTCGCCTCGAGCCAGTTCTCGGCAAAACCCGCCTGGAATGCCGCAACTATGGGCCCCGTAATGTGGTAGTGACTGTCGCGCCATTCATCGGCGTTCCTTGCATCCCCCAGCCACTCATCGGCAATGCCGACGCCCCCGGTGAACGCCACACGCCCGTCGACGACCAGAAGCTTTCGATGTGTGCGGTTGTTCACCCGGTCCAGCGTGTACCAGTGTATGGGGCGAAACCGGACGAAGCGCACGCCTGCCTCCGTCATTATCCGGATGAGGTCCTCATCAAACGGCAGGCTGCCGGCCCAGTCGATCAGCACCCGCACCTCAACGCCTTCACGGGCTTTGGCACCCAGCGCTCGAGCAAACTCGTATCCTATTTTGCCCGACCAGTAGATGTAGGTCTCGAAGTTGATCGTGGAGCGCGCCTCAGCGATCTCGGCGAGCATCGATGGGAATATCTCGTCCCCATTTACAAGTGTCTGAACTGCATTGCCGCTGAACACCGCGCCGTTCGAATAGCCGCTCATCGATCGCCTGAATTGCGGATCGGACGCCTTGAACGTGTGCGGCACGACTTGGCGAATGACCGCGGCTTCCGGCGTCAGGTTCACGATCAGGAGGGCCGAGACTGCACCCAAAGCAGCCGCAGCGAGATAAGCGACGATCCGCTTCCAAGCCATTCGCGTGGGACCTTCTAGCTCGATCCTCGGCAACAATCAGCTTTAACGGCAGACCGGGACAGAGGCTCCCTTGCCATTCTGAAGGCTCTGAAGCGTTGCACGGCATGAGGCTCCGGCGCATCTATCTGAATACGTTGCGGCCATCTGTCCACATCGACATGCCCAGGATAAAGCCGCGCGACTTCAAATGATCGGATGCACGCGACGCAGACAGCATTCCGTGCGCCGCTGCCTCAGCCAACCCGCTGCAGTTCGCGCCACGAGGCTTGTGGTTTCGCAGCCTAGCCTGACTGCTTGTAGGCCAGCGTGGCGATCTCGTGCAGCCGCTCGCGGGGCAGTTCGCCGACCAGCGCGCAACTCAGCGCTTCGTCTGTCCAGAAGAAGGCTTCCAGCCGGTCGCGCCGGACAAACTGGAAGGAACTCTCCTGGCCCTCGTCCGCCGGAATTATGTAGAGCGTGACCCTGTGCCCGGCATCGTCCTCATACATGAGTTGTGCTGCCGGCCCATTCGCCGAAGGCAGCAGTCGTCCGCCCACGAGCGCAAGCCCGGCGGCCTCAAGGTCCGGCACGGGCAGGCTGCGGTCAAGGCGCTTGGACAGCCAGGTCTTCAGGTGGTCCTTTTCTCCGGCCCAGACCTCGACCGGATGGGCCACCTCGCGGGAATAGATCCGGTGGGCTTCCATCGCGCCGTCGACGAGGCTCGCCTGGGCCGGCGCTTGCGTTGCCAGGCGGTCGCGCCCATACCAACCGGCGGCCATGCCGGCCGCTACCAGGAGAACCGCCGCCGCAGCCATGCGCTGCCATTGCAGGGCCCGGGCCGCGCTTTCGCGCTGGATGCGGTACGCGCTCAGGCGCGGGGGCGCCGGCTCGTTCGCGAAATGGCCATAGAGGGCGCGGAGCGTCTCGTTCTGCCTTTGCCAGCCCGCCACTTCCTCCGCGGCAGTGGGATTCTCGGCCAGATAGGTCTCGACCGCCGCGCGGGCATGACCGTCCAGCGCGCCGTCCACATAGGCGTGAAGCTCGTGTTCGCGGATCTCCTGCATCTCGCGGCTCATTTCACGGACCTCAGTCTCGGCGCGTCCGTCTCTGTCAGCACGCGCAGCGCGGCGCGGGCCCGCGCCAGCCGTGACATCAGAGTGCCGACCGGAATGGAAAGCGCAGCCGCGGCCTCGGCGTAGCTCATCTCCTCCACGGCGACGAGCAGCAGAACCTGCCTTTGTTCCAGCGAGAGCGCTTGCATGGCGCGCGCTGTCTCGGCCAGGGCCAGCCGCGCCGGCTGTATTTCGGGAGCTGCCGGCTCAGGCCCTGTCACAAGGTCGAGGGGCAGTGCTGCGGGCGTGCGCCGTGACCGCCTCAGCTCGTTGCGATGGATGTTGACCAGGATCCGGAACACCCAGGACCGCACGGAACCGGACGGCCGCCACAGGCCGCGCTTGCGGATTGCCCTTTCCAGGCAGTTCTGGACGAGATCGTCTGCATGATCTGCATCATGCGTCAGCGCGCGCGCAAAGCGCCTCAGCGCCGGCACGCATTCTTCGATCTCGTCCAGCACCTGTGACATGGATCATTCGTCGGCGTCATTCCTTGGCGACATGCCAGACTCCGCCCACCCCGTCGCCAGTGACGTCACCCGGCTTCGCGTCGGCCTGCCACAGGTAAAGCGGCATGCCCTTGTAGGCCCATTGCTTCGAGCCGTCCTTTCGTTCGACCAGCGTGTAGTCGCCTTCCGCCGATGCTCCTTCGGCCGCCATCAGCGGAGGCCACTTCACGGCGCAATCGTCATAGCAGTTGGAAGTTCCCGCCGAGTCCTTGTCGAAAGTGTAGAGCGTCATGCCCTTGGCGTCGGTAAGAATCTCGCCCTGGGCCGACTCCATCGACTTGATGGCGCCTCCGGCATAGTCATCGGCATAGGCAAAGGGAATGGCGGCGGCCATGAAGGCGGCGGTCGTCAATATGTGTATACGCATGATCTGAGCCTTTCCTTTTGGAGCTGCGGACCTTGGCCCGTATGTAGATGAACACCGCGCGGAAAGGTTTATTCCCCACTGACGGGATTTTTCTCGCGGTGGCGCTCCCGCCGCCGGCTTCAGCATGGCCTGTAATGATGTGGCATTCAATGCGGACGGGCCGATTTGCAAACGGCCTCGAGGCTTCACCCGGCTGGCGTCCGCGCGGGGAGGGCGGCCCTGCGGGCCAGGAGCCTTGCCGGATTGAATTGGGCGGGATGGTGCCCAGGGGCGGAATCGAACCACCGACACGCGGATTTTCAGTCCGCTGCTCTACCAACTGAGCTACCTGGGCGGCCGTCGCGGAAGCGGCTGGAACGCTGCGCGAGACTTCG
>QGUU01000337.1 GCA_003242525.1 Pseudomonadota bacterium
CACAGGCTATGAAAGTACAGAGCCCCCGGCAGCCGACCTTCATCAGGCGCACGCCAAGGCGATTGGCTGCTGCCTCGTCAATGCCAAGGTCATCCAGGGCCTGACGGACGTCGAGGTAGCTCTTGCCTACGGTGACAATGCCGAGCCTGGCGTTCGCCCCGCCGGAATAGACGATACGGTTCAGCCCGTTCGCGCGAATGAAGGCGGCAGCCGCAGCGCGCTTGTGCTCATGCAGCCGCTCCTCCTGACCCATAATGTCAAGCTCGTTGCGGATGTTGAGGCCGCCGGGCGGCATGTCGAATTCCGGAACCACAATCGAGAGCCGATCGAGCGAAACGTCCACGCTCGCTGTCGATTCGATGTTGTCCTTGACGCATTTTATCGCGCCCCAGGTGCCGGCGAACCGCGACAGCGCGAAGCCATAGAGGCCGTAATCAATGATTTCCTGCACGCCCGCCGGATTGAGTATCGGGATCATGGCATCGACGAAGGCGAATTCCGTCGCATGGGCGTTGGTTGAGGACTCGGCCATGTGGTCGTCGCCCATCAGGGCAAGCACGCCGCCGTGTCTGGACGAGCCGGCAAGATTTGCGTGGCGGAAAACATCGCCGGAACGGTCGACGCCCGGCCCCTTGCCATACCAGACGGAGAAAACGCCGTCATACCTGCCTTCTCCCAGCAATTCGGCCTGCTGCGAGCCCCAGCAGGCGGTGGCCGCAAGTTCCTCGTTCAGTCCCGGCTGGAAGACGATATTGGACGCAGCAAGCCGTTGCCTGGTTTTCCAGAGCTGGATGTCGAGACCCCCCAGCGGCGAGCCGCGGTAGCCCGAAACGAAGCCCGCCGTGTTCAGGCCGGCGCGGCAATCGCGCTCCCGCTGCATGAGAACCATGCGCACAACCGCCTGCGCGCCGGAGAGAAACACGCGTTCCTTGCCGAGATCGAATTTGTCATCGAGCGAGACGTCGTGCAGCGTCATCCAAAATCTCCCGCGGCAGGCATGCAAAGCACCCGCCAGCGTCGAGTCGATGCGCAGTCTTCCTTCCCTTGGCAAGGAGGTCAAACAAATTTCTGCAGGGCCAGCAGCGGGCAACTGCCCGCCCAGCCTGCAAACTCAGCCCTTTTTGGGGCAGTCCGGCTTCGGTGCACCGGGCAATCTGCCGCCAGGATGGCCGGCCAGGGCCGGGTTGAGCTCATATCTCGAGCCAGTAACAAGCGGCAGATCCGGCAGGTCGGTCTGGTCCTGGCTGGAAATCAAGGTGGTCTTCAACTCCTGCAACAGCTTGCCGTTCGCATCCTTTATGTGGATAGTCACCGCATAGGGCCTGTCCTTGACCACACAGGTCAGCGGCGGACTGATCAATGTGACATGCGGCAGATTCGGCCAGATTTTCTGGGTTATGACGAGCGGTTCGCCACCCGCGGGATTCTCGAAATCCACCACCGCGACGTTGCCTTCCTCGATCGGCCGAAGCGGCTTCAAAGTAACAACATAGGTCGCTCTGGCGAGACGGTAATTGAACTCGAACAGGCGTCCGGCAACCTCGAAAAGGGCGCCTTCGCCCGTATCCCGGCAGGCGCCGAGGATCAGGACCGCGCCAAGAAGCGCTGCCACCGCAACGCGGCGTGAAAACACACTAAGCATCGTCAACCTCCCGCACCGCCTTGCGGCGCCTGTAATGACGGCTTGCCTTCTGCCGATTGCCGCATACGGCCATATCGCACCAGAGGCGGCTGGAGTTCCGGCTCCGGTCCAGGAAAAGCCAGTTGCAATTGGGACAAATCCGGATTCGCGCTATCGCCGTTCCGGCCAGCAGGGAAAGCGCCGACACCGCCAGCGCGGCCTCGAAGGCAAGCGGCTCGGACGGATCGCCGAATGGCCTGCCCGGAGCAAACAGCCCCTCACCGCGCGCAGCCGCCAGACCGTCGGCACATAGGCGCAAAAGCTCGGCTGCATCGCCCGCACTGGCACTCCCTGAAAGTACGAAACCGCGAAACAGGCGGTCTGTCGCCTCGCGAATCGAGAGCACCAGCGGTGAAACCGCCTCGGGGTCGCTCACGACGAGAGTACGGCCGCCGAGTTCGGATGCCCGGAAGGTACTTGCCGCCCGCGCAAAGCGGGCGATCTCGGCGGGATCCGCAAAGCGATCGAAGCTGCGCTGCGAATCCCCCCGCAGGACAACAGTGTTGGCCGTATCCAGCGCCAAGGCGCCGCCGGCGAAGCGGTGTGGAGTCCAGGAAACCGTCATACGCGCACTCTAACCACCAAAACGTGTTTGACAAGTTAGATTTCGCGTTGCACTTTTTCCCCGATCCCGTTGCCGCATCGCGGATGGCTCATGCTCTATTTTTTCCAGCAGGTCCTGAACGGGCTGCATTCCGGCGCGCTCTACGCGCTGCTTGCCTTTGGCTATGCGCTGACGAACGGCGTGCTGCACCGAACCAACCTGGCCTATGGCGGCATTTTCGCGTTCAGCGGACAAACCATGATCCTGGCGGCGGTTTATGGCTGGCAGGTCCTGTGGTTGACCTTGCCGGCAACCGTGGCGTTCGGAATCCTGTTGGCGTTCGCCTATGCGCTGCTTGTCAGCCACCTGCTGTCTCGCGGCCTGTTCGAACCGCTGGCCGGCAGATCCCCAAACACGATAGCGGCGGCGACGCTCGGCGTGCTTCTGGTGTTGAGTGAACTCGCACGCATTGCCGCGGACACGAAGGATTTCTGGCTACCGCCCATGCTTGCGCAACCGGTCGTCTTCGCAGAACAGCACGGCTTCAAGGCGACGCTCACCGAAATCCAGATCCTGGATTGCGCGATCATTGTCTTCATTCTGGTGTCCGGTAGCGTTGCACTCGCGCGCTCTCGTTTCGGCCGCGAATGGCGCGCCGTGTCAGATGATCCGGAAGCGGCGCGACTATGCGGCGTGGACACCACAGCCGTCTTCAGGCGGGCCGTTCTGGCTGGCGGCCTTGCCGCTGCCCTGGCCGGGGTATTGGCCGGACTCTACTACGGCAACATCTCCTTCGGCACCGGACTGGTCTATGGACTGAAGGTGTTGTTCATCACCTCCGTGGGTGGGTACCTTTCACCTTCGCGAGCGGCATTGGGCGGCGCCGGCTTCGGAATGGCCGAATCGCTATGGGCCGGATATTTCCCGATGGAATGGCGCGACGCCTGGATCTTCCTTTTCCTGGTGGCAATGCTGGTGCTGATCGGGGCCGGGCGCGACACTCGCCAGACCGCGTGACAATCAGACTTTCGGCGAATAGCGCCAGCTGCAAACGCGGATAATTACCGTATCGACAAGATACGGCATTTTTTTGCGCGCGGGTTCGATGTTGACCGTTACAGCCACGCACGGCATAGGGGTTGGGCCAACAAGGCGCGCCAGGCAGGGGTAAGCGCCGGCAGGGAGGATAATGGATGAATCCGATTTTCGGCAGCGTCGGCGGGATATCCTTTTCGCCGACGGGCATGGCCTTGCTTGCGATCCTGGCCGTCGTGTTGATTGCGGCGCTTCTGACAGTGCTGTTCGACCGCAAGATGCGCGTTCTGCTGGGCATCTCGAAGGTCATCGACCGCGTCAACGAGTTCATCGGGAAGGCGGTTTCGTGGCTGATCCTCGTTTCGATACTGATCAGTGCGGGCAACGCAGTCATTCGCAAGATGTTCAACGAGTCGTCCAATGCCTGGCTCGAACTGCAATGGTATCTGTTCGGCGCGGCTTTCCTTCTGGCGGCGGCCTATACGCTCAAGCAGAATGAGCACATTCGCGTGGACCTGGTGTACGGCCACCTGTCACGTCGCGCGCAGCACTGGATCGATCT
>QGUU01000338.1 GCA_003242525.1 Pseudomonadota bacterium
CGCCCGAGTTGCTCCTCGATCGCAGTCTGCTCGACCATGGTGAGGCCGAGCCCACCATCATCCTTGCTGTGGTTTATGCCCGCGAACCCCCAATCGCGAACCGCTTGCTTGACGGCTTCGCGGCGATCCATCGGCAGTTCACCATGCTCGTCCGTAATGATTTCAAGCGGGACGAGAACCTGATCACAGAATTCGCGCGCCCTGGCGGAAAGCTCCTTTTCGCGCGCGCTAAGTTCGAAATTCACTTCAGATCCCTCTTAAGGTTGTTGGCGGTTTGCACTTTGAGCAACGACAAGGGCGTCAACGGCGATGCATCCGCGGTTCGATACGAGCATCGGATTGACGTCCATTTCGGCAATCAGGTCGCCGAGATCGGCAGCGAGTATCGAGAACCGCATGATCGCGTCATGAAGCGCTGCCATGTCCGCCGGCGGCATGCCGCGACGCCCCTCGAGGATCGGACGGATCCGCAGTTGCGCGGTGATTGCCTGCGCCTCTTCCAGGGAAAGCGGCGGAAGCGCCACCGCACGATCCCTGAGGATCTCGATCCATATCCCGCCGGACGCCACCACGATGTAGGGACCGAATTGCGGATCCTGAACCAGGCCAAGAGCGATCTCAACACCCCTGGGGGCCATCTCCGCAACGACTACGTCAGGGCCTAATCTCGCGGCGAGATCATCATATGCCACCTTGACCGCGTCAGCGTCGGGCAGTCCCAGCTTCACGCCACCCACGTCCGACTTGTGCTGGATTCCCGGCATGGCGGTCTTGATCGCGACAGGATAGCCAAGTTCGGCGGCGGCGCGAATGACAGCTTCGGCCGTGCTGCACCTTATAGCCCTGACCGTGCCCACTCCGTAGTCGGCGAGCAGCCTTAATCCGTCGAGTTCGTCGACGGGCGCCCCGTCCGCGAGGCGCTGGCGCCAACGGTTGCGCACATCGGCGGCAACCGGGTCCGCCAGGGTTCGGCTGCGACGACGCCTGTCGCGGAATGCGAAGAGATTGCGGATGGCGTTCAAGCCTTCCTTGGTACCGTCGATGACGGGCACGCCGGATTCGGTCGTGGCCAGGGCCAGCGAGCGATGATTGACCGAGGCATAGTTGGAGACCACCGCAACCGGCTTCTCGCTCTTGCGGCTGGAAGCGATAAGGGCCCGCGTGAAGCCTTCGGCAACATAGGATCCATCGCGGATATCCTGGAAGAGGACGCCGATGGCCGTGTCTGGATCGGCCAGCATCGCGTCCATGCAGGCCTCGACATGCTTTTCGAAATCGCGGCCCGAGCCCCAGACGTCGAGCGGGTTCGCGGGCTGAAGGCCGCTGTCGAGGTGCGGCCGCAGCCTTTCGAGGGTCTCCGCCGAGACCCTGGCGAAGCGCACGCCCGCTGCAGTGGCAAGATCGACGACCATCTCGCGCTCGCCGCCTGAATCGTGGAGGCTGGCCAGCCCTCCTGGCGCAGCCGGCCTGCCGGCCGAGAAAAGCAATAGATTGGCTGCGAGATCGTCAAGGGTCTCGACCGCCATGACTCCATATTTGGCGAAAAGGGCCTCGTAGGCCGCGTCATCGCCAGCGATCGCACCGCTGTGGCTGGCGGCGAAGGCGGCGCTCATCTCCGTGCGCCCAACCTTGAGCGCGATCACGGGTATGCCGAGTCGATCGGCCTTTGCGAGCACACGAACGAATTCCTCCGGCTCGCGCGCCGTTTCCAGGAAAAGGCCGATGACCTTCGTGCTCGGCTGATCGAGCGCCCAGTCCATGTAATCGGCCGCGGTGGTGGTCAACTCGCGCCCGCTGGAGACGCAGATGGAATACTTTAGGCGCTGGTCATTGTAGGCCAACGCGCTGAATGCCGATCCCGACTGCGTAATGAAAGCAACGCCACCAGGCTTCATCGGAAGCGGGGAGGCGTAGCCGGTCACACGCAGCCCAATCTGTGGATTGCAGAAACCCATACCGTTCCCGCCACAGATCATGACTCCCGCTTCGCGAGCGATCCGTGTGAGACGCTCCGCAAGCCCGTCGTCATTCCCGTCGGTCAGTTCGCAGCTGGCGAAGATCGTGGCCGCCTTCGCGCCGTGGTGAACCGCCTGTTTCAGACCTTCTTCGAGTTGCTCGTTAGCGAGACCGAGAACGACGTGATCGACCGTCTCAGGCAAATCCGCCAGGCTGGAGAAGCAGGGTATGCCCTCGATGAGGTCGTATTTCGGGTTCACCGGATAGACGCGTCCAGAATAGCCGTCTGCCGCAACTGCGCGCAGCATGGTGTTGCCCGGTGTGTTCACCTTGGCGGAGGCGCCCACCAATGCAATCGAGGCGGGTTTCAGGAGGGTGTCCAATGGATGGGGCTTGGAGATCTCCGCGCGGGATTGTGACGTGTCCCTGATGCTGGCTATGCGAGTCACGGATCTCCCCCAACCGATCACCTCGCGCTCCACCGCCGCAAGGTCAAAGCCGAGATTATGCGGGAAGTCCCAATCTGTGACCGCTCAAAATAGTCGGACGGTCATGATCTGTAGTCATGACGCAATCAAGGCTGGCGGGATTCAGCCATCCAGAATTGCCTCTTCAGCATTGTCATTTCCTCCAGCAACCAATCCCGAACCAGGATTGCCGACTTGCGGAGCGGTCTGCGCTTTGTCGCGACGAGATGGTAAAAGTCCCCGGATCTAAACTCCTTGCCTGCAGAAACTAACCCCTTCTGTAGCAATTCATGCGCGACGACATGCCACCAACCGAGCGCGATCCCACGCCCCTTGATGGCCGTCTGGATAACGAGGGTATAGTCAGTAAACGTCAGGCTGCGACTTCCGTTGGGCGAGGGATAGCCGTGGAGCGAAAGATAACGGTGCCATGGCAGCCGCGGCGAATCCTGAAGGTGAGCGAAGGTGTGATGCCGTAGGTCGGCGCACCCATCCAGACCACCGAACTCGGCGAGGTAGGATGGGCTGCAGACCGGCAGTACGACTTCCTCCATGAGTGGCCAACTGTATAACTCGATATTACCCGGCTGATTGTACCTAACCGCAAAGTCGACATCTTCTACGGGGCCGGTTGGCTCGCCACGAACGAGTTGGAACCGCAGGTCGATTTCTGGAAAACTCTCGTTAAAGCGGTCGAAGCGCGGCATGAACCAGTGCATGCAGAAAGCCGAGGAGGCCGAAAGCGTCACCGTGCCCGCACCGGCGGCGCGCGAGCGAATGTAGTCGAGCGCCGCCTCGATCTGCTGGAACCCGCCGCCGACGGCTTCGAACAGAATGCGGCCGTCGTCGGTGAGCTCAATGCCAGTGGAAAGGCGGTGAAAAAGACGGGCGTCGAGGTGGCTCTCCAGGCGCGCAATCATGCGACTGACAGCCGATTGCGTCACGTTGAACTCCCGTGCGGCGCTGGTGAAGCTGAGATGTCGCGCTGCCGCCTCGAACATGAAGATCGCGTTGGGCGAAGGGAGCAGTTTCCGCAAACTCATAAGCGAAGTCCTTGGCGCCACCCGGCGGGCAATGATGCAGTGAGTCTGAATACCGTTTTCCCTGGCGTGCAGCTACTAGGCTTCGGAAGATGTCAGACCCGGCGCACCCGCTGGCAGAGCTATCTGATGTATGACGGTGTGAACAACAGCGGGTAACGCGAACCAGGGAAGTTTCGTGACTACGGGCGGAACTTCTCACGGTCCGACCTTCCTGTCGTTCGCCCTCGGAGCGCTCGATCCTGAGGTGGCCGAGAGCCGCCTGTACTCTCGGTGACAGTTGGTGATTGGTGACCTCGATGCCTCGAAGCAGAATGGCTGGGGCGCCTGGATTCGAACCAG